>NZ_WQPP01000031.1:0-2509 GCF_018785345.1 Clostridium sp. MCC345 | reverse complement strand
AAAATCCCTTTAGGAACTAAAGGGCGCACTTCTATACTCTCTGTCGAGAGTAGTGCGTCCTGCGGAGCTTCATTCTCCGTCAGCAGAAGAAAACTGCATGACCGAGAATGTTGCGTCACTTCGTTCCGTCAAGGTGGCTACACCCCCTTGCGCCGCTAAAGCGGCTATCCCCTGTGGACTTGCCGTCCGCAAACGGTTTTGACAAACCGTTCGCCGCCAGCAAGTTTGAAAATCAAGAATCTTAATTTGATAAAGGAGTGTGATTCTATGAAAAAGAAATTACCCATAATCCTCTTGGGTGTTATTTTGGCTTGTGTGTTGGTTTTCGGTTTCCTTTATGCAAACAATGACATTGGTAAAACCGCAAACAGTTTAGAAGCAGACATTCGCCAATCTCAAAAAATTTTGGATGATTGGATTGTTGATGGAAGCATTTCCGACACAATGGCTGCATTTATTTCTTACCCACAGGACAAGACAGACCACACTTTTTCTGTCTATGTAAATCGCCCTGGCTTGTCTTTTGGATATTTCTTCCGTGGTGGTGGAGATATAGTTGAGGTTGATGATTACATTGCAGAGTTTGTTGTTGAGGGAAATAACGAAAGGGCATTTATCTCAATGAATACCCAAAATATTGTTCGACTTGAAGTAGATGATGGCAACGGCATTCAGGTGATTGATATTGATAGTGGCAAGCCTTTCGCCATTGTCCTGCCCCTCAATGTAGGAAACATCTGTTTCTATGATACGAATGGAAATGTTGTGGAATATCTTCGCCAACAACTTTGACCAACTTCAATTTACCGAACTGAACACAACAACTGAATACCGAAAAACTGACCGTTGACTGGTCGCACTATGCGAAAAGTTGACGGTCTTTTTTTATCCCCAAAATCAAAAAAGGAGGTCAATTACAATGACAAAACCGAAAACCCTCGACCAGCTCCAAGCCGAAAAGGAGCAAGCCGAGACGCAGCTTGCACAGGAACAGCACAAGCTGGAGCGTCTTGAGAATAGAAAGAAGTATCTGGAGAAAGGCGAACGCACCAAGCGCACCCACCGCCTTTGCAATCTGGGCGGCACGGTTGAGAGTCTTGCCCCGGAGGTCAAAGATCTCACACGCACCGAAATGACAGAGCTGATGGAACACATCTTTTCTCTGTCCGAAGTCCAGCGAGCCGTCCGTCACATGGCGATTACTCACACCAACCAAGCGAACAGAGAAAAGGAGTTGAAAGCCGATGGCACTATTTCATCTGAGCGTCACGCAGACTAAGCGAAGCGCAGGACAGTCCGCTATCGCTTCTGCCGCCTACCGAGCCGGGGCGCGATTGTATAGCGAGTATTACGGCGAATACAGCGACTACACCAGAAAGGGCGGCGTGATCTGCTCTGACATTCTCCTGCCGTCCCATGCACCGCCCGAATACGCAGACCGCCAGACCCTATGGAACGCCGTGGAAAAAGCCGAGCGTGGAAAGAACGCCCAGCTTGCATACAGCTTTGACATTGCCTTGCAGAATGAATTTTCCCTTGAGGAAAACATCGCTCTTGCAAGGCAATTTTTGTTGGAGAACTTTGTGAGCCGGGGCATGGTGGTTGACTTCGCCGTACACCAGCCAGACCGTGAGGACGGCGGCATACCCAATCCACATTTTCATGTGCTTTGCCCTATCCGCCCCATCGAGCAGAACGGCAAATGGGGGCTAAAGCAACGCCGGGTGTATGAGCTGGACGAGGACGGCAACCGTATTCGAGACGCAAACGGAAAGTTTGTGTTCAACGCCGTTCCCACTACCGACTGGGGCAGTCCCGAAACGCTGGAATACTGGCGGCAGACATGGGCGGAGCTATGCAATGGCAAGTTTGCGGAAAAGGGGCTTGACGTTCGTATCGACCACCGAAGCTATGAGCGTCAGGGCGTGGAGCTTCTTCCCGCCGTCCACGAGGGCGCAACCGTCCGGGCAATGGAGAAGAAAGGCATACGCACCGAGAAAGGCGAGTTCAACCGCTGGATCAAGGCAACCAATGCCGTTATCCGGGACATCAAGAAGAAAATCGCTCTCCTGTTCGATTGGATTGCCGAAGCAAAAGCGGAGATTGCCAAGCCGCAGGCACCCGACCTTGTTTCTCTGCTGAACGCCTATTACACCCAGCGCAGAGCCGGGGCGTATTCGCAGAAAGACAAGGTCAGCAATCTAAAGGAGATGAATGAGACTTTCAATTATCTCCGGGCAAACGGGATTTACTCCCTTGAGGATTTGGAACACCGTGTCAGCGAACACAGTGCTGCCACAGAGAGCTTGAAGAAAACGCTGGACGAACAGACCGTTCGAATGAAAGCGATTAAGCGGCTCTATGACAGCTCTGCTGCTTTCCAGAGCTTGAAGCCTGTCTATGACGGCTTGCAGAAAATCAAGTTTGAGAAGCCCAGAGCCAAGTACAAGGCAGAGCATGAAACGGAACTGAAACAGTTCTACGCCGCCAGACGCAAGCTGACCGGAGA
>NZ_WQPP01000030.1:0-1080 GCF_018785345.1 Clostridium sp. MCC345 | reverse complement strand
GCTGCGGAATATCTTTAACGAATGGCTGGTGAGAGATACGAGCAAGAAAATCAAAGCAGTAAAACGCTCAAAAGGCATGAATGGCAAGCCCATCACAAGCAAGCCTGTGTATGGCTACCTCATGGACGAGGATGAAAATTTCATTATTGACGAGGAAGCTGCACCCGTAGTCAAGCAGATATACAACCTCTGTCTTGCCGGGAATGGTCCGACCAAGATAGCCCGTATGCTCACAGAGCAGCAAATCCCCACGCCGGGAACGCTTGAATACCGCAGGACGGGCAGCACCCGCCGCTACCATCCCGGCTATGAGTGCAAGTGGGCGACCAATACCGTAGTGCATATCCTTGAAAACCGGGAATACACAGGCTGTCTGGTAAATTTCAAGACAGAAAAACTTTCTTACAAAGTCAAGCACAGTGTAGAAAATCCCCCGGAAAAGCAAGTGATTTTCGAGAACCACCACGAGCCTATCATAGACACCCAAACATGGGAACGGGTGCAGGAGCTTCGCAAACAGCGCAAACGCCCAAACCGCTATGATGAAGTGGGTTTGTTCTCCGGCATACTGTTCTGTGCGGACTGCGGCAGCGTGATGTATCAGCAGCGATACCAGACGGACAAGCGCAAGCAGGACTGTTATATCTGCGGCAACTACAAGAAACGCACCCATGACTGTACGGCGCACTTTATCCGCACCGACCTCTTGACCGCTGGTGTACTCTCCAATCTGCGGAAAGTGACCAGCTATGCGGCAAAGCATGAAGCCCGGTTTATGAAACTCTTGATTGAGCAGAACGAGGACGGGGGCAAACGCAGGAACGCCGCCAAGAAAAAGGAACTGGAAGCCTCCGAGAAACGCATAGCCGAGTTATCCGCTATCTTCAAGCGGCTGTATGAGGACAGCGTGACCGGGCGCATATCAGACGAGCGTTTCACAGAGCTGTCGGCAGACTATGAAGCAGAGCAACGGGAGCTGAAAGAAAGAGCCGCTGCTATTCAAGCGGAGCTTTCCAAAGCACAGGAAGCCACCGTGAACGCAGAAAAGTTTATGAATGTTGTCCGGCGGCATACCAGCTT
>NZ_WQPP01000029.1:0-1103 GCF_018785345.1 Clostridium sp. MCC345 | reverse complement strand
CAGACCGCCGAGGACGGTTTGGGCGATACCGTTAAGCCCCGGCTGATGGAAGCTGACGCAGACCTTGAACGAGTGCTTGTCATTGACGATAGGGACACACCGCTGACCCTTGCCGATGAGCGCATAGCAAGGGCAATCCGGGAGAACAACGCAAGGCTTGTTATCATTGACCCGGTACAGGCGTTTCTGGGCGCAGATGTGGACATGAACAGAGCAAACGAGGTGCGCCCGATATTCCGCAGTCTGGGAGACATTGCACAGGCTACCGGGTGCGCTATCGTGCTGATTGGACACCTGAACAAAGCCGCAGGAACGCAAAGCACCTACCGGGGATTAGGGTCTATCGACATTACGGCGGCAGTCCGCAGTCTGCTCTTTATCGGCAAGCTGAAGGACAGTCCCACAACGAGGGTGCTTATCCATGAGAAAAGCTCCCTTGCGCCGCCCGGACAGTCCCTTGCCTTTTCTCTGGGAGACGAGAAAGGCTTTGAGTGGATAGGGGCTTATGACATTACCGCTGACGAGCTTCTTGCCGGGACAGACACCGCCAAGACCGAAAGCAAGACCGCACAGGCGCAAATGCTCATTCTGGAACTGCTTGCGGACGGAAAGCGTATGCCGAGTGCAGAGCTGGAAAAGGCAGTCAATGAGCGTGGGATTTCCTCACGCACCATGAGAACGGCAAAGAGCCGTATCGGGGACAGACTTGTGACCGAGAAAGACGGCACAGCATGGGTCTGCTATCTCCGAGATTGACAACAGGAACACGGCAAGCGTGGCAAAGACGGCAAGGGTTTTATAGATACCTTAATGTTGCCGCCTTGCCTTGTTCCCTCATACCGACACCGCCCGATGATGAACAGTCACCGGGCATTTTTCATTTACAGGAGGATTTTGAATGAACAATACCGCAACCAACACCGCCACTTGCCCGACTGTCAGAAAGCAGATCGGCAAGACAACCTATATCGTCCGTGTGCATTTCAGCCAGACCGCAAAAGAGACAATGGAGGACAAAATCAAGCGTCTGCTCCGTGAGGAAGTCCGCAAAATGTGACTTCTTTTTGGATTTGATGAAAAAGTCCTTGACTTTTCGTCTCTGG
>NZ_WQPP01000028.1:0-841 GCF_018785345.1 Clostridium sp. MCC345 | reverse complement strand
CCCGATTATTCATGCAAGGAGGGCGAGAGCTTATGAAAAACGAGATTGAAGCTATGATTACGGACATTACAACCACTACCACCGAAGCGGAGGATTACACAGGCGAGGACGGGCTTTTATACTGCGGTAAGTGCCATACGCCCAAAGAAGCCTATTTTGCAGAGGGAAAGACTTGTTTCGGGCGTGACCGCCACCCAACAGACTGCGACTGCCAGCGGGCAGCCCGTGAAAAGCAGCAAGCCGCCGAAAGCCGACAGAAGCACCTTGAAAAAGTGGAGGACTTGAAACGCCGGGGCTTTACTGACCCTGCTATGCGGAACTGGACATTTGAGCATGACAACGGCAGAAACCCACAGACCGAAACCGCCCGCTTTTATGTGGAGAGCTGGGAAACCATGCAGGCTGAAAATATCGGCTACCTGTTTTGGGGAGGCGTGGGGACGGGAAAAAGCTACCTTGCCGCCTGTATCGCCAACGCCCTTATGGAAAAAGAGGTTGCCGTTCGCATGACAAACTTTGCAACGATACTGGGTGACCTTGCCGCCAGCTTTGAGGGCAGGAATGAATATATTTCCCGCCTTTGCAGCTACCCTCTGCTGATACTTGATGATTTTGGTATGGAGCGAGGGACAGAATACGGGCTGGAACAGGTTTACAGCGTGATTGACAGCCGTTACCGAAGCGGCAAGCCGCTGATCGCCACGACCAACCTCACGCTGGAGGAATTGCAGTACCCGCAGGACACGCCCCACGCCCGTATCTATGACAGGCTGACTTCCATGTGCGCCCCCGTCCGCTTCACGGGCAGCAACTTCCGAAAGGAAACCGCACAGGAAAAGCT
>NZ_WQPP01000002.1:0-3984 GCF_018785345.1 Clostridium sp. MCC345 | reverse complement strand
AAGGGAAATTTTTTAGTCATTGCCTACCACTTTATCAAGAAGCCGAACCGATTTTCGTTTCGCATCTCTTGTGGAGTGAGCATAGACGTTCATTGTGGTACTGACATCTGAGTGTCCTAACAATTCCTGTACATCTTTTGGGGCTGCTCCATTTGCTAAAAGGTTGCTTGTATAGGTGTGACGTAACTGGTGGAAATGAAAGCCTTCAAATCCCTCTAATGCTTTTGCCACCTTTCTGCATACCGTCCCCAAAGTAGTCGGAAGTTCCAGACAACCATCCGGTCTTAAGCAGACAAAAGAAATTTCTTTATAATCTGCCGGGACTTCCTGCGTTCTGTCTAAGCAATAATATTCGTAGTACACTCTGTTTTTCTCTTTGACCTCTTTGTAGTAGTTCGTGTGATAAAGTTCTTCGTACTGCATTCGATTTTTTAACTGCTCTTTCCGGGCATTACGGAAAATCTCTACCAGTGTATCTCCAAAATCAACAACCCTTACTTTTTTCCGCTTGGTTGGTCCGATGATATATTTGCGCTTTGAGCCATCATATCGGATGCTGCGTCTTATGGTAAGGCATTGTTCTTCCAGATTTACGTCCTGCCATGCCAAACCACAGGCTTCTCCAATACGAAGCCCGGCATAATAGGCTATCTGGATTGGAAGTATTGCGGCTGGGTTCTTTTTTTGCAGATAAGCAAGCAGTCTTTCATAATCTTCTCGTGAAATTGGTTGGACATTTCCGTCCATATCCTCATCAGAAAACAAATCCACTTCATCCGTCTGATACCGCAGTTTAATATACTGCATAGGATTGAACGTAATATACTGCTTTGGAAATACTGCAAAGCGGAATGATTGCTGCATGACTGCGGAAAAAGAATGGATGTAATCTTTGCTGTAACCCTTTCTCTCTTTTCCATCGGGATGAACTCCCCCGAAGGAAAGCAAATCGAAGAAAGATTGCAAATGTTCAGAGGTTACATTTTTCAGTTTACGTTCTGCCAATGGGTGTTTCTTAATATTTCGGATTGTTCCGAGGTAATTCTCCACCGTACCATTGCTGAGCGTACCTGTTTTTAATTCCTCCTCTGCCCACACATCCAAAAGCTGTCCGACTGTGAGATTATCCGCTTTGGCAACAAATTTCTTTTTCTCATAATCATCCATTGCCTGACGGAGCAGTTTTTCAGTTTCACTTTTGCTTTCTGTTCCAACGCATTCTTTCTGAACAAGATTGCCGCTTGCGTCCTCTACATAGAAGCGGTAGTACCATTTCTTTCCTTTTTTTCTTACAGATCCTTTTGCCATAATCGTATGTCTCCTTTCGATATTAGACAATCGGAACTGATGAAATGCTTCGTGCGTGTAAGTATATCATAACTCCGGTTGTCTTACTATACCGATTCGGAATCTTCGTATAAGACTTCTGATAAAAGATTTGCAAGCCTTTGTTCTGCTGTTTTTGGTTTCTTGGAATAGAGCCTTACAATGTCTGCCATCTCATTAAAAGCATTGATGGTATGAGTGATTTCCCTTAAGAACATAATCTCATTATATTCCTCATTCGATTCAAACCCTATTGTTTTGGCAATATCCGTCTGACCAGCATTTCCCTTGAAGTTTTTGCAGGCGAACTGGAAGGAATCCAAAAACAGACCATATTGTTTTAACATCAGCAGTAATAAATCTTTTGAAAAAGCATCTTCTTCTTTGGTAAGGGCAAGCGGTAACTGTTCCAGAATATCTCCCATCGCATCACGAATCTGTAATTCTCTCTTATCCGTAATGTCGGTTTCATATTCATCTGTTTCCCCTTTGAGCCATTCCACAGATACATGGAGTGCTTCCGAAAGACCTTCCAGCACCATTTTTTTCGTATTGTCAATCGAACCATTCTCATAACGCAGGATTGTAGAAGCGGTAACTCCCATCTTCTCTGCGACATAAGGCTGTGTCAGATTCAATTCCAGACGGCGCTGTTTTATTCTGCTGCCTATCAGCTTGCGTAATTCTTTATCTTTCATGCTGACTGCCTCCTTTTTCGGTATGTATGAATTATAGCATTGTTTTTCCGAAATTGCAATATGCAATGCAATATTTATTTTTAGCATTTCGTAACGCTTGACAAAAAGATGTGAAAAGGATATACTTACATCACAGGAATTGCATAATGCAATTTATAAGGAGGTGATTATATGACGCAAAGAAAAATTGCATTATCCATCGAAGAAGCTGCCGACTATACGGGAATCGGCAGAAACACCTTAAGACAGCTTGTAGAATGGAAGAAACTTCCGGTATTAAAGGTTGGTCGTAAAGTCCTGATTAAAACCGATATTCTGGAAATGTTTATGGAAGCGAATGAAGGTCGTGATTTGAGGGATAGAGGAAATGTAAAAGCCGTAACAAGAACTGCGGCAAATTAAAAAGGCGGCTTCCCAAGAAACCGCCAAAGGTTCTATCAGACCGAAGCCATGATATACCTACACGCAAGAAGATTATACCATGTGCTTCTTCTGATACGCAACCAAGAACTTATGTTTGTGAAGGAAAGGAGAATGTAAGAATGGCAAAATCAACAAAAAGTTATGAAGCACGAATGCTTGAAATGGAAAAGAAAGAGCAGGAAAGCCTTGAAAAGGCGAAACGATATGCGGCACAGAAGAAAGAACTTCTGAAGCGAAAGAAAGCCGAAGAAAGTAAAAAACGAACCCATAGGCTCTGTCAGATTGGCGGTGCGGTGGAATCCGTTCTCGGTGCGCCTATTGAGGAAGAAGACATCCCAAAGCTGATTGGTTTTCTGAAAAGGCAGGAAGCCAACGGGAAATTTTTCTCAAAGGCAATGCAGAAAGAAGTCAATACCGATATGGAGGAAGTGTAATGGCGGAGGGGATGAGTTTTTCATTCCCTTCATTGCTTTTTCATGAAGGGCGCACTTATGGACAACCAGAGGTCGTCCCAATAAGTTTGCCACAAGTGGCAACCGGTCTGCGTTCACGCTTGCCGGGCTCGTTCCGTCGGCGGGGCTTTCAGCCAGACCTGCTCATGCCGCAGGAGGCACTCTTCGCCAGAGAGGCGCATTCCATGCAGGCTGCTATGCGCAGGGCACTCTTACGCAGAGGGCGTTCCGGCAATGCTGCTTTTCCTAAAACCGAAAGCAATGTTGCCGGAAATCTATGCCGGATGTGCAGAAAGGAGGAATCCAGACATGGCGATTTTTCATTACACAGTCAAAATAGTCGGACGAAGTAAAGGGAAATCTGTTATCTCCGCTTCCGCATATCTCAATGGGGATGTGATGAAAAACGAGGAAACCGGGAGAATCAGTTATTACACTTCTAAAAAAGAAGTGGTCTACACTCGGCTGATGATGTGTGAAAACGCACCTCCTGAATGGCAGATAGTACCAGAAGAAAATATAAAACGCTTTCAAAAATCTGTCCGATACAAAAGATCAGAAGATAAAGAAGCTGCTTTAGAAAAATTTAAAATCACATTTCAGAAACAAAGGTTATGGAATGAGGTATTGAAGATTGAAAAAAATGCAGATGCCCAACTTGGCAGGTCATTTGAATTTGCCCTTCCCAAAGAATGGAACAGACAGGAACAAATTCAATATACAACTGACTATATTCAAAAAACTTTTGTAGATAGAGGAATGTGTGCTGATTGGAGTATCCACGATAAAGGGGATGGCAACCCCCATGTCCATCTGCTTCTGACTATGCGTCCTTTTAACCCGGATCATTCTTGGGGAAAGAAAGAAGTCAAGGATTGGGATTTTGTCAGAGATAAAAACGGAAATATCGTGATTGATGAATCCCATCCGAACTGGTGGCAGGATAAGAAAAACCCTGACCGTCATGGAATCCGTATCCCTGTATTAGACGAAAACGGAATTCAGAAGATGGGTGCAAGAAACCGCCTGCAATGGAAACGGGTGCTGACCGATGCTAACGGATGGAACAATCCAAAAAATTGTGA
>NZ_WQPP01000027.1:0-1337 GCF_018785345.1 Clostridium sp. MCC345 | reverse complement strand
TTTTCTCCGCTTTTCTCCATAGAAAGGAGGTGATCCAGCCGCACCTTCCGATACGGCTACCTTGTTACGACTTCACCCCAGTCACTGGCTTCACCTTCGGCGGCTCCTTCCTTACGGTTAGGTCACCGACTTCGGGTGCTTCCAACTCCCATGGTGTGACGGGCGGTGTGTACAAGGCCCGGGAACGTATTCACCGCGACATTCTGATTCGCGATTACTAGCGATTCCAGCTTCATGTAGTCGAGTTGCAGACTACAATCCGAACTGGGACTGGGTTTTTGTGATTTGCTTAACGTCGCCGTCTCGCTTCACTCTGTTACCAGCCATTGTAGCACGTGTGTAGCCCAAGACATAAGGGGCATGATGATTTGACGTCATCCCCACCTTCCTCCGTGTTATCCACGGCAGTCTCCCTAGAGTGCCCAACTCAATGATGGCTACTAAGGATAAGGGTTGCGCTCGTTGCGGGACTTAACCCAACATCTCACGACACGAGCTGACGACAACCATGCACCACCTGTCACCGATGCTCCGAAGAGAAACTCTATCTCTAGAGCGGTCATCGGGATGTCAAGCCTTGGTAAGGTTCTTCGCGTTGCTTCGAATTAAACCACATGCTCCACCGCTTGTGCGGGCCCCCGTCAATTCCTTTGAGTTTCAACCTTGCGGTCGTACTCCCCAGGTGGAGTGCTTATTGCGTTAGCTGCGGCACCGAGGATTCCTCCCCGACACCTAGCACTCATCGTTTACGGCGTGGACTACCAGGGTATCTAATCCTGTTTGCTCCCCACGCTTTCGAGCCTCAGCGTCAGTTTCAGTCCAGAAAGCCGCCTTCGCCACTGGTGTTCTTCCTAATATCTACGCATTTCACCGCTACACTAGGAATTCCGCTTTCCTCTCCTGTACTCTAGCTCGCCAGTTCCAAATGCAATCCACGAGGTTAAGCCTCGGGCTTTCACATCTGGCTTGGCGTGCCGCCTACGCTCCCTTTACACCCAGTAATTCCGGATAACGCTTGCCCCCTACGTATTACCGCGGCTGCTGGCACGTAGTTAGCCGGGGCTTCTTATTCAGGTACCGTCACTTTCTTCGTCCCTGTTGATAGAAGTTTACGATCCGAAAACCTTCTTCCTTCACGCGGCGTTGCTGCATCAGGGTTTCCCCCATTGTGCAATATTCCCCACTGCTGCCTCCCGTAGGAGTTTGGGCCGTGTCTCAGTCCCAATGTGGCCGATCACCCTCTCAGGTCGGCTACTGATCGTCGCCTTGGTGGGCTGTTATCTCACCAACTAGCTAATCAGATGCGGGCCCATCCTATACCGAATTACTCCTTTTCT
>NZ_WQPP01000026.1:885-100559 GCF_018785345.1 Clostridium sp. MCC345 | reverse complement strand
TTTCAGATAAATGATTGATTGAATTATCCGTATTTTACCACAGTAAAAATACGATTTCATCAAATCGAACACCCCAATTTTTAAAAATCGGAAAATTTATTTCTTTTCCCTATCGTCCTTTTTCATTTTAATCTCTTGATACAAAAAAGAGCAACTGTAGCATCCGCTCTTTTCGTAGTTCCTATTATATCTCACCTTTCCCGCTTTGGGACACCGTGTCCCGAAGTATAACTTTTTCTTTTATCAACAAATTCCTCTATCGTAACAAGTCCAACAATGTATATTCCCCTTTTGGCACTTTTGAAATCTCATGATGTTTTTTTTATAGCAGCTACAAGCACCATCGGATCAGCAAAGTAGCTTTTGACAAATCTATAAGATTTTACATCTGCCATCCTTAAATCCTCTTTACAGAAATCACTGGGCTTTTTCCGTGATTTCTTATATTCCTTATACTTATTCTCATTATGGATGATCAACATCTCTATTTCTGGAGCAGTTACTACATTTATAACGTCCACTTTACTAGCATAGGCCTTACTGAGTTTAAAATTTTCGCCTCTTGAATCAAGGATTCTAATAACAGAAATTTTGTCCTTAAATCCCTTTCTCAAATATTTTTCTTCAAATTTTTTGGCTTCTCGACAACGGATTACTTCTTCCTCAATCATCTCTTCTCTATTAAAAATCAAAAGGTTATAATCCAGAAGTATGTCCATGATAGCATTTTCAGCCTAACCTTCACAAATACATGCCTTATAATTTGCTAATTCCATAGGCACCTCCTACATAAGTGCTAAGGCAATGCTCTTCTTTAACCGCATATAAGCCTCATATGTCGGAGTTGTTCCCTCAAGGAAACCGCTCTGGTATGCATCACTTTTCTTAATATCGTTTCTTTTCAATATATTTGATAGATTCTCCACCGTAATACCATTACGATTTCTAGTGATAAAAATGCTGTCGTTGCGATCATATTCATCCAGTAACTCTGGATAATGTGTAGAAAAAATAAGTGTCCCACCATTTTTATTCAGTTTACTATCCATGAAGAACCGAATCAATGTTATTACAATTTCTTTATTAAAGTGATTCTCCACTTCATCTATAACCATATACCCGCCGCTTTGTAAGACTTCCTGTGCCAAGGTAAATATAATCATTCCTTTTACTGTACCGGATGAAAGATAATTATTCAATTCTACAGGATTATTAAGAAGAATTTCCTCCTTATCCTTGAACTTCAAATGGATTAATGTTTTATTTTCATTTTCATCAAAGTGCAGCTTCTCAATCGTCGGATCTAAGAACATAATAACTTCTGACGGAATTTCTTCTGAGAATGTAAGAACATTTTCATTCGTATATTTCAAGAGATTAACAATACACACATGCTCTTTCGCCTTCTTATTTCTGGCAATCATAATACTTACATCATCTGGCAAAAAGTCCTCCTGACTACTTCTAACCATTGCAGGCTCTTTACCTTCAAAAATGAGCATCCCCTTACGGGTAGTCACCTCGTCTACGTCTTTTATCCATAAAGATTCTGAAAGGATACTGTAACTCGTTCCTTCCGGCTTGCTTTTTCGGGAAGTAATTATCGTTTCCAATCGGCAGATTTCATTCAACTTTCCAGAAAAGAAATACATATTCAATTTGACCTCTTTTGCATCACCCAATATATCTCTAGTCTCTATATGGTTTATTGGCTCATTATTGATTATATCTAAAGCAAGCAAAATAACCTTCAAAACAGATGTCTTTCCGGATGCATTGATACCTATAAACCCCGTTGCAGAATTCATATAAATATTTGAAAATAATGGATACAAAATATTCTTTTGTTCTTCAGCGACCCTCTGCTGTGCATAAAAAGATAAATCCAGTTTTTCCTTGAATAATGGTAGCCCTTCCGCTGTAATACGAAGAAGTTTCATAGTTACCTCCTGACTTATAAACAGATTTTTCGTTTTTATCCTCTATATATATGTAGTATATCACCGCACATAAAATTTATCAACGCATTTTTCGTTTTTATTTTTCACAGATTTATCCTATAAATACACAAAAAGATCCAACATATTCCGAATTCCAAGGGAACAGGTTGAATCTTTATCTTTTCTTTTTGTAGAAGTGCAGTCTAGTAAATAGTTTCTAATCTACCCTCCAATTTTAATATATTAAGTTCGGAAACTGACTTTCAAATTTCTTTATTTCTTTTTTAATTACAACATCCAGTTTATCTTTAGGAAATCCCATCTCCAACCAGATTATATAACGAAACATCCACTCAAGTTTAATTGCATAAAAACCGCATTGTGCTCCGTCAAGCACCCCGTTCTGTTTAGCATTAACATGAAAAACTTTATTTCTTGTTTTTACAATTTTCTGAATCAGAGTCTTTCTTCTTCGATATTCCCTAGAAAAAATCGTTTTTCCATATGTTTCTATAAGAGCCGCCATATAACATGCAAAGGACTTTTTACCACGAATTGACAATTCGAATTTCTCTTTACAATTCTCGCACTGCACTGTTCTGGTTGTATTATTCTCTGATTTTACTATGATTTTCTTCTCTTTCTCTAACCTTTTTCCAAAAGCTTCAAAACACTCTGCCAGCATGGAAATTCGCACATCCGCTGTTAATCCATTCAAACAATTAGCAAATAATGCTACCTGGTTAATTATTCCCAATGAAGATTGTAATTTAAGCCACTTTAAAAAATATCGCTTATATTCTTTATCTGTCAGTTCCAAAGGAATTTTATGCTTATACTTTTCACTGAAAAAATAAGGAAGTTCAACATCCGTAATGGAATTTGTAACATCAATACCATCTGTCTCACATTTTTTCATACAATAAAAAGCACCATCTACCAAATATTCATATCTTCTTATATCTCCAAGATAATGATATATTTTTTCAAAAGTAGTTGGAGTATCAACTGATATACTTATTTTTTCTCATCACCAATTACAGCAATTTCTATCGTATAAGTAACGTGGTCTTTTTTTAATGAGAAATAACTTTTTTCAAAACATATTTGTGTACTATTAATGCCTCTCCATTCTAACGACAAATGCCTCTGTGTCTTTAATTGGTCATATGTAGTATTTTCAGTCATCCAATAGCTTCCTCCTTTCTGCAATCTTCTTTTAATATACCACAACACCCCTTGCTTTACTACATAAGAAAACACCCTTAATCATATCTCATCCTTTCAATTTTTCTATATCGTATACCACATAGAGCATACTCTAAATCGCAGTCTCCTTACCTATGGCTTTTAAAATCATCCTCACATCTTCCAAAAATCAACTGTTCCGCATACAGCAATTCCAATGCCGGATCGCAGCAGCTCGTTCTGAACCCCCAAAGCAAATCACCCATTCTTCTTATACTCTCGTTTTTTCTACGATAATATGTACTCCTTGAAAAATCCCGGAACATTTCAGACAGCTTCTCCACGATTTCATCAACACCACCAAATTCCTGCGAAGATAAATAGGTATAGTACAATACCCAATAGCACTCCTCGCCGTTCCGATATTTCTCCCGCAGCAACGCAACTGCACCATCTATAATTCGAAGCATATTTCTGCTTTTATTGATGCTTCGGATTCTGGCTGCGACATCAGATGCAGGAAGATCAAGACCTGCTTCATACGATAATTCTAGAAACTCTTCGATTGTGTTTCCAAACTCTGCCTGAAAATTTACATTTGTCTGAAATACAGAGACTTCCAGACTCCATACCACATTTCTGTAATGTTCCAGCAACAACCGCGTATTATGAAAAATCACTTTATCATCCTTTTTCATTTTATCCCTCCTGATACGAAAAAAGAGCAGATAACGCATCTACTCTTTCTCATAGTTCCTATTGTATTTCATTTTTCTCGCTTTGGGACACCGTGTCCCGAAGTCTTTCTCTTTTCACCTTGGGACACCGTGTCCTGAAGTCCTTCTCCTTCCACCTTAGGACACCGCGTCCCGAAGTCCTTCTCCTTCCACCTTGGGACACCGTGTCCTGAAGTCCTTCTCTTTCCACCTTGGGACACCGTGTCCCGAAGTTACTCTTCCATAACCATATCGTGCTGTACCGCCATCGTATAATATGTATCCATCGTAGCCGTTGCATTAAACAGACTTGTCAGAATATATGCCTTGATATTCCCAATCCTGCTTGCGGTCTGCTCCAGGCAATGCAAAACATACTCCACGTGATCCTGTCCGATGCACAGAAACCGATTCTTCACCAACTGATACGGATAATCTGTTCCGCCAATCCTCAAAACCTTTCTGTTGACCGCCAGTACCTCAACCATCAGCTCCACCATCTCATCCAGCATCCGCCTTTGCATGATGGGCAGATTGCTGTACAGCGTTTCATAGCTGATATTCTCTTTCACAATCCTGCGATACACCTCTGTCACATCCATCGCACCCTTCTCCTTTGTCGGATAGATTGGATAGATAGAATCCTCAGTCTTATTCCTTTCAGTCTTATTCCTTTCAGTCTTATTCTTCTCAGTATTATTTGTTGGTGCTTCATTGCCGCTCTTGGACAGTATTTCTGTGCTATTCTGGATATGCAGATTTTTACCACTCTGCAATGGCAAATCCGCACCACCTTGGAGTTTCTCTCTATTACCTCTCTGCATTGGTATAGCTTTACCTGTTTGGAAAGAATCCTCTGCACCTGTTATAAGTGGCATTTCCTTGCCACTCTGCAATGGCAGAACCTCTCCCTGCTCCTGCTTCTCCTCTTTCTGCGAAATATCCTCCTGCACTGCAATAAAATTTTTCAAATAAATCAAGTCCGGTCTGCCTAAGCCCTGTCTTTTCCTCTCAATCAGACCAATCCCCGATTTTGAATCCAGTTCCGCCATCAGCGAGCCTGCCTTCCTCTGGCAGCATTCAAATTCCTTCATAACCTCTTTTAGGGTAAAAATGATATATACTCTGTTATTCTGATCCATCCATTTATTTTCTCTGGACAAAGACATCCTGTCCAGCATAATGCCATACAGAATTTTGGCATCACTTGAAATCTTCTTGAACTGTTCATCTCGTATCAGAATTTTCGGTAGCCGAAAGAAGCTGAACTGTTCTGCTTGGGAGCCATAAAAATAATCAAATTTAAAAGAATCCTTCATGCCCTTCCTCCTGCCTCCATTTCTCCAATAGCTCTATGATTTTCTGTTCCATTTCCTCTGCGGAGGATTCCTCCGAAAAATACTTCCGAATATTTTTTACAGGTATAGATGTTGCACTGCTTTTCTGTTTCCTGTCCAACAGCACTTCTTCTACTCTTTCAATAGATACTGCTCCGCTCATCTGTTTCAGCTTTTCCGCCATATCAATATTCGGATAAACCTTATGCTCCAGAATCGCCTCCAGTAAAATATTCTGCTCTGTCTCAGTCAGAAAGGAAAGCTTCTCTGCCGCTCGGAAGGCAATCTTCTTTTGATCTACCAAGTCAAGCAAATCCTCCTGCAAATAGGTTAATCTGATGTAGCGTTTGATTTGTCGTCCACTCTTATTATTTTCCTTTCCCAGCTGTTCTGCACTGTTTTCCGAAAATTTCTTTCCCTGATGCTTCAGCGCCTCATATTTTATTCTGTAAGCCCAAGCCTTCTCACTATAAAGCAGTTCTTCTCTCTGGTTATTGGAATCCACCATCAGAATTGCAGACTCATCATCCGTCAATTCTCGGATGATAACAGGTATTTCTTCCAGCCCTGCCTTCTCACAGGCTCTTTTTCTTCTGTGCCCGGATACAATTTCATAGCCCCCTAAGGTGCGAGGCCGAACCAATGCCGGTTCTAAAATACCATTTGTCCGAATACTCTCGACCAATTCGTCCATTTTCGCATCATCAAGCACACGAAATGGGTGCTGTGCGTATGGATAAAGACTCTCCAAAGGAATCATTGTTGTTACATGCTGCTTCGATTCATTCGGAATACCGAACAGGTTATCAATACTTTCAAATTTAATCTCCTTCGCCGTTCCCTCTCTCATCCTCAAGCACCTCCTTCGTCAATGCCTTATACGCCTGTCCAACCGAACCATTGGGATCATATTGAAAAATGCTTACGCCCTTCGCTGTTGTTTCTGCAGCACGAACAGAGAGGGGAATTTTATTTACAAAAACATTCAGCATTGTTCCATAATTCTCCTCCAGAAGCTCTGCAATATCTCTGGCATTTTTCGTCCTTCTATCGAACATTGTCACCAGTACCCCCTCTATCTCCAAACGAGGATTTAACTGGCGTTTCACCTGTACGATTGTTTTCATCAGCTGCTGAAGCCCTTTGATTGGCAAGTATGCTGCCTGCACAGGTATCAGCACGCTATCTGCACACGCCAATACGTTAATTGTAAGCATCCCAAGCGAAGGCATCCCATCAATCAAAATATAATCATAATGCTGCTTTATGCTCTCGATATAGCGTTTCAGAATCAATTCTCTGCTCATGACATTGACTAACGAAATCTCCATTGCAGATAAATCTATATTGGAAGGCAACACGTCCACTCCCTCGCTATGACGAAGAATTGCATAGTCCTTGTCCATTTCAACCTCATTGATGGTATTCATCATAACAGTTGCAAGCGTATGGTTGATTTCATCCGGATTGATGAATCCTAAACTCGCTGTTAAATCTCCCTGCGGGTCTGCGTCAATCAGTAAAACCTTTTTTCCGCACCTTGCTAAACCAATCCCTAAATTCCCACAGGTTGTTGTTTTGCCAACGCCGCCCTTTTGATTTACTACTGCAATTACTTTACACATTTCCTCCACTCCTTTTTATCATAAAAACAGTGCCTATTCAGACAATACCTCTTTACAGTTTTCTGATGACCGGTCGCTTCAAACTGTCTAAATTTTCTGTTTTGCACTGCTATTTACAATAGGCACGGCGCTATGTCTCCCGTATTGAAAAAAAGGCACTCAAAAAGCTGCGTGCCGCTTTTCAGTAAGAATCAGGGCTTTGCCCTGCTACATATCCCATTCCTATCCACTTTTTTGCAATCAAAAAAGCTGCTCCCCTTCAGAAACTGCTTTTCCGTTTATTCATTATTTTATTATTTTATTTTTAGAAACCATTTCCGCTATTATGTAGTTTTATATCAGCAAAAACGATTCCTCCTCAAATTGCTTCAGATGAAATATCACACACCACTCCACATCATCCGTCACGGGTTCAAAATGCAGAGAAGAATAAATCGTATGCAACTTTTTCTCTGCGTCATCCGTTTCACAAACCACAGTCCCAAAGTAAACCATACCATTTTGCGCTTCCGGTGCGAAAGGCTCTGTATTTTGGGCAATTTTTATCGGCTTATCACTTTCTGCGCAATCATAGATGGAAATATCCTTCCCCTGTTCAGGAAAGACGGTGTAGCACATGGCGGTAAGATGCATCGGGTACAGCCATTGTTCTGAACCGGGCAGCTCCTGCTCCATCGTCTGTGGCTCCAACGCCTGCACCGTCAAGGTATATTCTGTTCCGTTCATCGGATGAACAAAGGAAAACAAATCTCCCGGCGCATGCAGCTTAAAATGCGGCCCCGGCACATCGCATGCCTGCTGCTCCATCGTAAGGGAAAGCGTTTTTATTTCGGTCTCATTTGCCCATGGAAATGCATACCTGTAAACCGCCCATCCGTAGGACAAATCCAAGCCATAGTGTTTCAATGCCCGTTCCACTTCCGGTTCATGAAGCAGCCCCTCCGGTACGCAGGGATTGAAGCACACCCCACTCCCATGTGTCATCTGCATGGTTTCCCCATTCAGCTCCACTCGGGGATTGAAATGCAGGCAAAGCGGATTATCCAAATCCAACTGCATCCGCTGCTCTTGGCTGATATGTGTGCAGGAATCATTTTCCGCGCTCAGGTTCCATTTTTTCATAAAGTCGCGAATATCCTCAACCTCAACACGCCTACAAAACTCCATGACAAGCCCCTTTTCACAGGCATATACCGCAGGAATCACCCAATGATATCCCGCCCAGTCAAATTCCCTATTGAGCCGAATTTCCGTTCCGGCACGCTCCCCTTTCGGCTGTCCCCAGAAATTATTGTCAAAATAAACCTTCCATTCACGCGTATCTTCCCCGATTGGGATAGCAGCCACACCTTCATACGAAAAATCTCCAACTACCTTATCCATCCAATCCCTCCTTCGCAGCATCCGCTTCTTCTTACGGATAGTGTAACAGAAGTTCAACCGCTTATCAACGCAAAGAAGCCTCTCCTTTTGCAATCAAAAAAGCAGCTCCCTTTCAGAAACTGCTTTTCCTTATTTTTCTCTTATTTAAAATGGCTGCCGTCTGCGATAATACGCAGTGCGTTTTTCAATGCGGTTACTTCCTCTTCCGTAAAGCATTTCAAAACTTCTTCGTTTACTTCATCAATGATTTCCGTAATCGGCTCCTGCAGCTGCTTCCCCTTTTCTGTCGGCACAACGCGAACCTCTCGTCTGTCCTCCCGATTGATGACACGGTCAATCAGACCTTTTTTCTGCATACGATCCAACACACCGGAAATCGTCGAGGTTTCCAGACAGAGAATCTCGGAAATCTGCTTCGGCGTTGCAAATTCTCTCTGCCACAGACAGCTTAACACCCCATACTGGGAAGGTGTCAGGTCATATTCCGAAAGCTTGCCGCTGAGAAACTGAAAAACCGTATGCTGTGAAGTTGTTAATAAGTAATTGATACATTGTGTAAGTTCCATAAAATTTACCGTTCTTTCCTTTAGAATACTAATTATTATGGTAGCTTTTTTTCGACAAAAAATCAAGAGTTATTTTGCATCCAAACGAATTATTTTACATCAGAGGGACGCTTGCGCAGCATATCAAATTTTTTCACAGGCTTTTCAAATTTCACCTGCAAAAGCTCCTGCGGATGCGGCGCGGATGCAACGGTCTCTCCATTCTGATTGCGGATTTCCGTTACCTTCATGGCATAGGAATCCCCCTGTGCGGGCATGACCTCAATTTCCTCGCCGACAGAAAATTTATTTCTCTGCTCCACCCATGCGAAGCCGGTTTCCTCGTTCCAATCCTCCTGCACCATGCCGATAAAATCGTACTCGCGGATATAGGAATTATTAGTGTAAACCTGCTGATTGCCGTCAGGCTTGCCATAATAGAAGGCTGTGGTGTAATCTCTGTGGCTCGCCTTGGAAACCTCTGCCAGATAATACGGCAGACGCTTTTCATAGAGCTTCGGGTCAGCGAAATAATCATCGATCGCCTGTCTGTATGCCTTCACCACCGTGCCGACATAAAACGGCGTTTTCATGCGCCCTTCGATTTTCAGGCTGTAAATCCCTGCCTTTGCAATATCGGGGATATGCTCAATCATACAGAGATCCTTAGAATTATAAATATACGTTCCTCTTTCGTTTTCCTCAATCGGCATATATTCGCCCGGTCTGGTTTCCTCCACCAGATGATATTTCCAACGACAGGGATGCGCGCACGCCCCCTTATTCGCATCTCTGCCTGCAAGGTAATTGCTCAGCAGGCATCTGCCGGAATAGGAAATGCACATTGCGCCATGCACAAAGGCTTCGATTTCCATATCCTCAGGAATGCTGTCGCGAATCTGGCGGATTTCCTTCATAGAAAGCTCACGCGCCACTACAACACGCTGTGCGCCCAGCTTATACCACATCTGTGCGGATTTATAGTTCGTGTTGTTCGCCTGCGTGGAAACATGAATCTCCATATTGGGAACGGCTTCCTTTGCAACAGAAAATACACCCAGATCGGAAATAATCAGCGCATCTACGCCAATGGCTTCCACCGCCTTGAAATAGTCCGCCATCCCTTCAAAATCGGGGTTATGTGCGAAAATATTTGCTGTTACATAAACCTTTACGCCATGGTCATGGGCAAATTTTACCCCCTCCGCCATGGTATCTATATCAAAATTTTTTGCCTTGGCACGCAGACCATACGCTTCGCCGCCGATATAAACGGCATCCGCACCATAAAGTACAGCAATTTTCAGTTTTTCTAAATCGCCCGCAGGTGCCAATAGCTCCAGTTTCTTTTTATTCTGCATTTTTGGTTTCTCCTTCTGTTTTGGTTTCGGGGATAATTTCCTTTTTCTTATAGCACAGCGCTACCCCGTCCCCGATGGGGATGATAGAGGTTTCCAGTGCATCATGATGGGTAATCTCCCAGAGGAAATTCCGCAGACGCTTATGAATGGTACGCTGTCTGCGCGGCACGCTAAAGCGCGTCTGTGCAATCGTGCCGCCCTGCAGCACGTCATCCACAATCAGAAGACCGCCCACAGGCAGAAGCCGCAGGCAGTGCGGCAGGAACGCCTGATACTGCCCCTTCGCCGCATCCATGAAAATCACATCGTAGGGGCCTTCCAGTGTCTGCAGAATATCCGCCGCATCCCCCTCCAGAATTTTGATTTTATCCTCCAGACCCATGCGCTTAATGTTCACACGGGCATCCTTCAGCATCACCTCATAGCGGTCAATCGTGGTAACGGTACCCTCCTCAGGCAGATAGCGGCACATCAGCCCTGCGGAAAAGGCTACAGCTGTGCCGATTTCCAGAATATTTTTCGGCTTCTGCATCGTCAGAAGCACACTTAAAAGCCGCGCCACCTCGGGCGGCACGATTGGTACCTCTGCCGCAATCGCTTCCTTCTGAATCTCGCCCAGAACGCCGTCATACATCGGCTGTACGCTGCGCAGATAGGCGTTCATCGTATCATCGGTTACATAATTCATTTTTCATCTCTCCTGATTTTTACTGTGCGCTGGCGTTATATGCATTTTTCGCCGCCAGGAATTCATCATAGGTCTTGCAGAAAACATGGTTATCCTTCCCCACTGCCTCCACAACATAATACAGATAGTCATTATCCTCAGGATACAGTGCCGCCTTAAACGAGGATTCTCCGGGGTTTGAAATAGGCCCTAAGGGTAGCCCCTTATTCTTACGGGTATTATAGGGAGAATCCGTTTCCAGCTCGGCTGTTGTCAGCTCGCCGCTGGTCTTTCCTACGGCATAAAGTACGGTTGCATCAATGCCAAGGGACATATTCTCCTTCAAGCGGTTATAAATCACCCCTGCCGCTGTCGCACGTTCCGCATCCACCTTAATTTCCTTTTCAATCATGGATGCAACGGTTACGATTTCATCCAGCGTATGCCCGCTGTCCGCAACTGCCTTCTGATATTCCTTAGTATACATCTGATCGAAGCGCGCAAGCATCATATCAATGATATCATGTGCCGTCATGCCCTCATGCAGAAGATAGGTATCGGGGAAAAGATACCCCTCCAGCTTATATTCTCTGTCAGGCAAATCCTTAAGGAAATCATAATCAAATGTACCCTTGTTACATTCCTCAATAAATTCATCCGCGGTGCAAAGCTCTGTTTCCGCAACCTTTGCCGCAATCTGCTTCACGGTATAGCCCTCCGGAATCGTCACCTTCAAATCCTCAGAGGTTTTGCCGCTTTGCAGCAGCTCCATAATCTGCCGCTTCGTCAGCCCTGTATCAATATCATATTTCCCATGCTTATATGTGCCGTCATAGCCCTCCAGCCTGCTGGTCAGCTTAAAGCCGAATACGCTGTGAATCAGCTTGTTTTCCTTCAAAATTTTTGCAATTTCATCTGTGCCTGCTCCTTCCGGAATGGTAACGGAGACGGTTTTCCCCGTCAGGTTCATTTCCTCTGTAGGAGGGTTCATCATGTGGTTCATGAAAATGAAGGAACCAATCCCGATAATCAGCGCAACCGCAATGAGAAGCAGCCCCTTGGAAAAACGTGTCAAATGGCGTTTTTTATGGCGATTTTTCCTGCTGTGCGTCGTTCTTTCCGCTTCTCTCGTTCTGCGCGCCCTCTGCTCCTCGTGCGGAACGCGCTCTCTGCTGCGGGGGACCTCTGTCTGTCCTCTCTGCTGTCCTCTCTGATGAGAGGTTCTCTGATAGGTGTCCTCTCTTTCGTAGGAATTCTCATAGGAATTCTGCAAAAATTCTGCCCTTCTTGCGGCTGTCCGCTGTTCGTATGCTGTCATATCGTTTTCCGCATCTATCTTCCGTCCGGGCAGCTCTGTATGATGCTCCGAAGAAAAGCGCAGAGGACGGCGTTCCTCTCTGACAGGATATCTTGTATGCCCATCTACGGCTTCTCTGCGCGGATATCTGGTTTCTGCTTCTATGTTTTCTTTATCGAATCTATCATCCATACATGATACTCCTTTCCTTATTCCATCATATCATTATACCGTTTTCTTCTCCGGCGCACAACCTTTTCTTTTTCGACATTCTGCGAAGGCGAGCATAAAAAATGCCCTCAGAGAAGTTCTAAGGACATTTCCATTTTTATTTTCTTTTTTTCAGGCAGGCATAGTGCAGCTTCAGCCACATGCCGAGGCTTTTTTTCATATCCTGCCCCGTCAGATGATAGAGGAAGCGGTCTAGGGCGCGTTCCTCAAACGGCTCAATCATAATGCCGCCGTATACTGTTTTTTCCAGCAGACTGCAAATCCGCTGATATTCCCCTTCGGAAACCGTAGGCAGACGCAGGGTTAAGGCGCGGTCGGTTTTCTCCGTTTCCCAGCCCAGAGCCGCATCCATGCCCCAGAGCGCAAGCAGCCAGAACAGCTTATCCTTTTTGTAGAAAATGCGTTCCTGCGGCGTGAAGCTACGATAGCGCTCCTTTTCGCGCCACAAAAGAACCATCCGCAAAAGCTCCAGCAGGCAAAGCAGAAGCGTTGCAAGCAGCATCAGTACACCAAGCACACCAAGTCCAATCTCTGCCGCATAGAGCACCAATCCGCCACGCCGTTTTGCAGCATCATCTGGCGGAAGGTAACGATAATTTCCCCCTCCGAAGTGAATTTCACTGCATTGGAAAGAAAATTGATAATCACCTGACTGATGCGCAGCTCATCCCCACAGACATAATCCACAGTAACGCCTTCAAAATTGACCTCGTAGCGAATCCCGCGGCTGTCCAGATTTTTCGCAAACATATCATACAGGCGGTTGCCCAGCGCACGCAGGCTGAACACGCCCTGCTCCAGTTCGACCTTGCCGACCTCGATACGGGACATATCCAGAATATCGTTAATCAGTGCAATCAAATGATCGGAAAGCTCATCCGCCTTTGTAAGGTACTGCATAGCGGGACTGTTCGCCTCCAGCTTATTTTCTGCCAGCGTCAGCATACCGATAATCCCATTCATCGGCGTACGAATTTCATGCGACATACGAGAAAGGAAGGTTGTTTTGGAGCGGCTTTCCTCCTCCAGTTTTTCCAGACGCTTTTCATAGCCTGCAATCTGCCGATAAAGCTTTGTGATGCGGCAAAAGCAGAATAAATCATATAAGCCATCTGCACTGCGGCTGATGGTCAGCTGCACCCGTTCGCCGTTTTTCAGCTGAAAATTTTCAATGAAAGCTGCTTCTCCCTTCCATTCGCGGTATTTTTTCCAGACAGAACCGCCGTCCCCTTCCTCCTGCAAAATATCGGCAAGCGTCATCATATCCTGCTGCACGGCTTCCATGGAAATGCCAAGCAGTGCCGTCATATCTCCAGCTGCCGCAAGCGGCAGTAAATCCTTTCTTCGCAGCACCAGACAAGCCGTGTCCTTCTGGTTGTTCATCTGTGACAGCAAAATATCATCCGTTTTGCGCGGCGCAGGCTGTTTTGTTTTGCCCCATCTGCGGCACACCACTGCGCTTAACAGCAGCACCGCCGCCAATATTTCCACACAGGCAACCACAAGCAGAGAAAAATTCTCTCCCAGGACTGCAAGTAAATCCGTAACCATTGTCATGCTTTCACCGTTCCAATCTCAATCATGCCTTCTATCCGCAGACAAAAAAGATGTTTTTTGAAATATACATACTAATTTAATATTTTATATCATACAGTACTTTTTCGTCATTTTCAACTGATTCACAGCGGCTTTCCCCTATATTCGACAGGATATATTATTCTTTTGAAATCTTTTCAAAGTTATTATCAATCTTTTCAATTTTATTAAGTCTGTTGCAGAATTTCATAGCTTTGTTATAATGGAGGATAGACAAAATTCAGGAGGTGAGCCTGTGAATTATCAGGAATGTATTCATTATTTGGAAGAAGATGTTGGCTTTAGTTCTATACCGGGGCTAGAACGCATACAATACCTCTGTGATCTGCTTGGAAATCCGGAGCAAAGGCTTCCTGTGATTCATGTTGCAGGCACAAACGGGAAGGGCTCTGCCGTGGCAATGCTTTCTTCCATATTAAAGGAGGCGGGCTATCGCGTCGGCGCATATACCTCCCCCCATCTGGAGCGATACAATGAACGCTATCTCCTCAATGGTGCGGAAATTTCGGATGATGATTTTGCAAAGGAAATCACCCTGATGCGGCAGCTCTGCGAAAAGCTGGCGGCAGAAGGCAAGCTTGTTCCGACGCTTTTTGAAATTACAACCGGTGCGGCGTTTCATTATTTTTATGAAAAGCAGGTGGATGTTCTGATTCTGGAGGTCGGGCTTGGCGGCAGATTTGATGCCACGAATGTCGTTCCCCACCCTCTGCTTTCGCTCATCATGTCTATCAGCATTGACCATACGGATTTTTTGGGGGATACGATTGAAAAAATTGCTATGGAAAAATCCGGCATTATTAAGAAAAATTGTCCTGTGGTGTTGTATTCCCAAGCGGAATTAGTATATAATATCATTAAGGATGCAGCAGCTCGGATGGATGCTCCATTCTATTGTTTGAATGACGCAAAAATCAGGGTCGCTTCGCAAACATTGGAAGGGACTGTTTTTTCTGTCAAAAATAAATGTTTTTCCTTGGAAAATCTGGAATTATCTCTGCTTGGCACTTATCAGCTTGAAAATTGCCTTGCGGTTCTGGAGACCTGCCTTGTGCTGAACAAAAACGGTCTTTCGATTCCCGAAGGAGCAATTCGCAATGGACTGAAAAATGCCCGTTGGGCAGGCAGGATGGAGCTTTGCGGCAGAGCGCCGCTTGTCATTCTGGATGGCGCGCATAATGCGGATGGGATTCGGCAGCTGGCAAATTCCCTTTCGGTTTATTTCAAGGAAAAAAAGGTTACCCTTATTCTCGGTATTCTGGGGGATAAGGAATATCGGAGGATGGCAGAGCAGATTCTTCCCTTTGCGGAGACGGTGATTCTGACTGAGCCGCACAGCGAGAGAAGGCTGGATGTATTTTCTCTTGCCCGCTCTGTTTCCGATTTCAGCGGTACGGTGGAGATGGAAAAGGAAATTGAGGCGGCGTATGAAAGAGCGCGCACCCTCACCCCTCAGGACGGCATTATTCTTTGCTGTGGTTCCTTATATATGATCGGAGCCATGCGCACCTATCTGAAGCACCGTAAAAACAGCTAAACTGAAGCACATAGAAAAAGTATTTGAAACGGAGGAATGTCCTGTGTTTAATTTTAAAGAAGAATTGAGCAGATATCAGCCCATTCTGGAAATCGACCAGATCGAAGCATCCCTGCATACATCCGAAATGCAGGATCTTCTGGATATCCTACAGCATATTGCGAAGGAGAAAAAGCAGCCCCCCACTCAGGAATAAGCAAAAGGAGAGAATGACATGAAATGCCCGAATTGTGGTTTTAATTTTTCTGAGGGCTGTCGCTGTCCCGATTGCGGCGTAGATGTGTATGTGTTCCGAAAGGCACGCAATGCATCCATCCGTCTTTATAACGAAGCGCTTACCTTAGCCGGAGAAACCGATCTCTCCGGTGCAGCGGCAAATCTGGAACAGAGCCTTCTTTTTGATAAAAATAACATACAGGCGAGAAATCTTCTCGGTCTGATTTATTGCGAAACGGGGCGCATCGGGGATGCCCTCAGACATTGGATTATCAGCTCCTCCCTTCTGCCCGAAGGAAATGCTGCTGCAGGCTATATGGCGTATTTGCAGAAAAACGCCAGAGAAATGGAAAAATGCAATGATGCGGTGCGGATGTATAATCAGGCGATTACCTATCTGAAGCAGGGCAGTGATGATTTAGCCATTATTCAGCTGAAAAAATCCATTGACAATAACCCGAATTTCATTGATGCCTATAACCTGATGACGCTTTGCTGCATTGAGGATAAAAATCTTAAGCGCGCACTGCATTTTAATGAAATCGTGCTGAAACGGGATATTCGCAATCCTCTTGCCCTGCATTATGCACAGCTGATTGGCAATGTGCCCTCTCCCACTCTGAAAAAGGGAGACAAAAATAAAGCCTCTGCGGCAGTCAGCGTGAAAAAAACAGACAGCAATCCGCCCCTTCCCGGCTATAAGCGCAAGGACAGAAGCAGCAGCGTTCTGGAAAAGCACAACATGATTGCCTTTGTAATCGGGCTTGTGATTTCAGCTCTGGTGATTCTGGTGCTGATTGTGCCTGCGCTAAATGAGGATAAGGATGCAAAAATCAAGGAATTGCAGACCGCTGTTGAAAATTATTCCGGTGAAACCAATATGACACCGGAGGAGGTTCTGGAAATGCGGACAGAACTGCAAAAGCTGCAAAAGGAAAACAAGCAGCTGCGCAGCGAGGAAAATAAGCAGGCGAATCTGGAATTGCTGGAAACGGCAGTATCGCAGATGACAGACGGCGATTATGAAGCCTGCATCACCACCTTTGAATCCATTGATACGGTTGGATTTAGTGATGATGATTTGGCGAAATATAATTCCCTGAAGGCGGAGCTTTACCCCAAGGCGGCAGATGCCTACTACACCAAAGGAAAAAGTGATTTCCTAAGCAAAAACATGACAGAGGCAAAGACCGATTTGGAAACAGCCTTGAAATACGCAAGCAACGAAAACTTTGTGGATGACATCTATTACTATCTGGGACAGATTGCAGAGGGAGAAAAAGATACGGCAAGCGCAAAGAAATATTACAACAAGATTATCAGTGATTACCCCGATTCCAATCAGATTGGCAATGCCAGAAACGCATTGGAGGGCTTAAAGGAATAAGCCTAATGGAATAAAAATAGAACACAAATGAAGCCCCTCTTTTCAGAGGGGCTTTTGCTATGCGCTTATTTCATGTATTTATCGTGCAGCTCCTTATACTTTTCGGTATAAGCCTGATTCTGCTTCTGCTGCAGCAGATTTGCACGAATCTGTTCCTTCACCTCATCGAAGGGGGTTACAGATGCGTCCTTCTTATCCTCAACCTTAATCAGATGATAGCCGAACTGTGTCTTTACAGGGCCAACTACCTTGCCAACCTCAGCCGCAAATACCGCCTGATCGAACTCCGGAACCATCTGACCCTTGCCGAATTCGCCAAGGTCACCGCCCTGCGCATTGGAGGGGCAGGAGGAAAATTCCTTCGCGGCATCCTCAAAATAGATATCCCCTGCGTTGATTTTGTTCATGATATCCTGTGCTTTTTCTTCGGAATCCACCAGGATATGCTTTGCATGTACTGTTTCGCCCTTTTCAAAATGCTGGGGGTTTTCTTTGTAGAACGCCTGCATTTCTTCATCTGTTACAGTGATATCCTTCAAAACGCTGTTGATGGCAAGCTGGGCAAGGATATCCTTTCTTGCCCGTTCCATCATGGCTTTAAATTCATCGGTTTCATCCATTTTTTCTTCTTCTGCCATCTTTGCATACAGATGGAATGCCAGAAGCTGCTTCAGTGCATGCTCTCTGAACTGGGGATATGCCGCATACGCCTGCTGCTCCTTCGGCAGATTCGCGATATATGCGTCCAAATCCGCATCTGTAATGTTTACGCCGTCAATTGTTGCTAAAATATTCTGTTCGCTCATTTGAATTCTCCTAAATGTAAATTATTATTTATTGAATCCCGAAGTCCTCATTATTCCAGAGGTTATCCTCAGGGTTCTGTCCATTGCCGGGGTCTGTTGTGCCGGGGTCTGTGCTGTTGGTATCATCATCACCGCTGCTCGCATGCGCAGAATCGCAGGTTGCGCTGATATTGATATCCAGCTTGCCTGCGGGAACCTTAGAGGGCTTGCCCTTAATCGTACCGTCACTGTTGACCGCCAAAACCACATTCATGGTCGGGCAGGTTGCGCCCGCAAGCTTGCCTGTTTCGCTGCAAATCGTATAGGATTTGTGCATCGTGCAGGTGCCGCCGCCTGTGCTGCCCTTGAAATCCGTTGTAACATAGTCACTCGTTACACCATAGCCATAGTAATCGCTGTTGCAAAGAGAAGAAGGTGTCATGCCGGATGCAGAGCAGATAGAACGTGTTGTCAAGCCATCCGGTTTTTTAAACTCCTTATTCTTCAGTCCCTTATCATAATGAATCTGGCTCATAACCGAGCTCCAGATGCGCAGATGGGCGTTATTTGCATTTATAATCTCCTTCTGACTGTCATACCCCATCCAGATACCGGCGGTATAGTAAGGCGTATAGCCATAGAAGGTCAGGTCAACGGTATCATTGGTGGTACCTGTTTTACCTGCAACATTCATGCCGCTGATGGCTGCCTTCGTACCGGTACCCTTCGTGATAACATCACGCATCATATCCGTCAGCAGGAAGGCGGTTGTTTCCTTCAGCACCCGATGTGTTTCCTGTTCGGAATTATCCAGAAGCACGTTGCCGTCATGGTCATACACCACGCTATAGAACATCGGCTCATAATAGGTGCCTCCGTTGGCAATGGTTGCATAGGCTGCTGTCTGCTCCAGAACGGAAACGCCCTGTGTCAGACCGCCGAGTGCCGTTGTTGCCGCCTTATCCCGTTCATCAATCGTGGTAAAGCCAAAGTCCAGCAGATACTGATAAGCCGTATCCGCGCCGACCATCATAAAGGTCTTAACCGCCAGCACGTTCATGGAATGCCAGATACCCTGACGCACTGTGGTAGGCCCGATATATTTGCCGTCCCAGTTTTTAGGAGACCAGCCGCCGTAGGTAACAGGCTCATCAATGATGATGGAGCCGGGCATCAGCAGTCCCGTATCAATTGCAGGGGCATACGCCGCAAGGGGCTTCATCGTCGAGCCCTGCTGACGCAGTGCCTGTGTCGCACGGTTGAATACGGAATCACCAGGCTTTTCACCGCGTCCGCCGACAATCGCCTTTACTTCGCCGTTGCTCTGATCCATGATGACCATTGCCGCCTGCAGGGATTTGGAAACCGTCAGCTTATCCAGAACCAAGGTATGCGTTTCATCCAGAAGCTCCTCCTTCACGGATGCAACAAAGGCATCTGCCTCCGCCTGCGAGGTAACGGTTGTTTTCTTTTCATAATGCGACTGATTGCTGCTTTCATCGGGATTCTGTGTATCCAGAACGGAAATCAGATAGGTCACATCCATCTTCCCATCCCCTGCCGGGAACATATTATCATTCTTCATGGCAGCTTCTGCGGTTTCCTGCATGGAAGCGTCCATTGTAGTATGAATCTGTAAGCCGCCGCTGTAAATCATATTGGATGCCTGTGCGGCTGTCATGTTTTTCTTTTCCATCAGGTCAGCCTTAATCTGCTGTACCGCTGCTTCGACAAACCAGTTATGCTTTGCGTTGCTTTCCTCATCCGCAGTATCCTTGCAGACCAGATGTGCATAGATATCCTCTGCCGCGGCTTCGTCATATTCCGCCTGCGTAATCATATTCAGATCCAGCATTTTTTTCAGAACCGTCATCTGGCGTTCCTTGCTGGCCTCCTGATTGACATCCGGCGCATACAGACTGGGGGTTTTCGTGATGCCCGCAATGCTTGCCGCCTCTGCCAGCGTCAGCTCACTGGCATGCTTGCCGTAATAATACTGTGCCGCCGCCTCTACGCCATGCAGACCATGATGCAAAGACATTGTGTTCAGATACAGCTCCAGAATATATTTCTTTGCCGCATCCTTCGAGCCAAGCTGTTTTTTCAGCGCACTTTCCAGAGAAACCGCCAGATACTGCTCCTTTATTTTTCTGGAAAGGCTCTTTTCGGTATCACCGAGCACATCATTTTTGATGACCTGCTGCGTCAGCGTACTTGCGCCCTGCGAAAAGCTGAGGGATTTGATATTTTCCGCCATCGCACGCATGATGCCTCTGATATCAATGCCGTTATGCTCATAGAAACGCTGATCCTCAATCGCGATGACCGCATTCTGCATATTGCTTGTGACTGCGGAAAGCTTCACATACTCTCGGTTTTCCTCGCCATGCAGCTTATCCACCTCGTTATCATCCGCATCATAGATGACAGAGGTATAGGAATCGGGCAGAACATCGGAGGTATTCAGCATATCCGTGCTTTGCAGAATACCGAACACCGTACCCAGAATTGCGCCTGCAACCGCAAAGGCAATCACGATGGCAACAATCAGCAAAACCTTCCCGATTCTGCTGTTGACCGAGCGTTTCTTTCTGCGCTTTCTGCGTTTTTTCGGGTTTCCGGAAGAGGATGGTCGGCGTGTGCCGTTTGCGCCGGAGGGGCGTGCCTGCCTTGTGCCGGAAGGGCGTGTCTGTCTTACGCCCGTTCTGTCCTGCGCGTCTCCCCTTCTGTGTTGAGATTCACTCATATTTCAAGCCTCCTGTTTATTTCCATGTGTAATCAAAACGGATGGAACAAAATCCATATTCCGCCATTTTGCGAAGATTATACTTTTTGATTATACCAAAATTTCACCGCAAAAGAAAGACATTTTCACAAAAACATGCTTATTTCTACTATAACCTTTGTTTAATTTTTCTTTAACATTGCAAAAAAAGCCCCGAAATCAAGGAAAAGGCATGCTTCGCCCTTCTCACTCATATCATTGCAGAGGGAGGGAGCGGACAATGCGAAAAAGAAAACGAAACCGAAAAAGAAAGAAATTTCTGCCCCTTCTCCTGCCTGCTCTGCTGACGGTTCTCTGTTTTTTCCTTCTGGAAAAAAGCCTTCTGCCGCCCCTGAAGGAAATCTCACACATGCAGTGCAGGGCGGCGGCGAATCATATCATAGACGAGGCGGCGGCAAATGCACTTGCGCGTATGGAATTAGATGCAAGCGCGCTTTTGCAGAAGGGGGCGGATGGCGAAAGCTACACCGCCAACACCACATGCGTAAACCAATTCTGCGCCCTGCTCAGCCGCGATATCACAAAGCAGCTAAATGAACTGCCGAAGGAGGTTATTCCCATTCCGCTTGGCGCGGCAACGCATTGGGGGCTTCTTGCCAATCAGGGACCGAAAATCCCCTTCACCCTTCTGCCTATGGGTGCGGTCAGGGTGGATTATGAAACGGCATTTTCCTCCGTCGGCATCAATCAGATCAACTACAAAATCTGGCTTGCGGTACATTTAGAGCTTCGGATTGTCAATCCGCTGTACCGGGAGGATATTACATTAGAGAGAAAAATCATGCTTGCCGATCTGGTTTTCAGCGGAAAGGTGCCGGCGCATTACTTTCAAATCAGCCGACCGAATGAATATCTATTGACAGAATGAACACAATGCTAGTATGATATGAGGTAATGAAAGTTGATATGGAGGTAATAGAAATGGTCAAAACATTAAGTGAATTCTGGAATGAGGTTGCTTCTATCTGCTATGACAGCAGCGATTACGGTATCATTGCGCAGGTTCGTTCTCAGTTTAGAACCAATGAAATCAATAAATTCGTGAATGCTTTCATCCCCGGAACCGAAATTCTGAAGGACGGCAAAAACGGCACACCTGTTGCCATGAAGGGCAAAGCGGATGATGACAAGGGCGCAAGCGGCAACGAGGAAATCGATTTCCACGGCTTGCAGCTGTTCGATTATTCCGATATGAAGGGCGACTGGATGGTTGTTACCTTCCCCAATCTGGAAGCACTGGAAAAGCATCTTCTGAGCGAAGCAGGCGCACTGAATGTATATTCTTCCGATATGCTTGTATTTGAGGATGGTGTATTCAAGCCCTTTGAAATCATGTTCAACGGGGATAATGATACAGTAATTCCCATTGATAAGGATAACTTCGATACCCCTCTGGATATCAAGGCAATGCAGGATCGCATCTGGGTAAGATGGATGGACCCCAAGGAGCTGGAGCCTCTGACAGACGAGGAAGTAGAGGAATACAGAAAATCCATCGGAAAATAAAAACACGAAAAGCACTCCATCCGGAGTGCTTTTTTTCATGCGTTTTTTTAATCTAAGGGTCTGCCAAAGCGTTTTTCGTATTCCTCTGCAAGCATCGGGCGGAAATCGGGGTGTGCAATCGAAATCAGCGCCCTTGCCCGCTCCTTGAGGCTTCTGCCCCAAAGCTTTGCAATGCCGTATTCCGTTACCACATAATCAATTTCTGTTCTTGGGGTTGTTACCACTGCGCCATGGTCGATAAACGGCACGATTTTGGAAATTTTTCCGCCTGCCGCCGTGGAAGGCAAGGCAATGATGGCTCTGCCGCCCTTACTCATCGTTGCGCCGCGGATGAAGTCCACCTGTCCGCCGACACCGCTGAACTGCATCCCCTTCACTACCTCCGCATTGACCTGCCCCATCAAATCAACCTGAATGGCGGAATTGATGGAAACCATGTTATCATTCTGTGCAATCACATAGGGGTTATTGACATGCTCCACCCCATGCAGCTCAAAGCAGGGGTTATTATCCAGAAAATCATACAATCTCTGCGTGCCTGCCGCGAAGGTCGCAATGCTTTTGCCGCGATGCAGTGTTTTCTTTTTATTATTGATGACACCTGTTTCAATCAGGTCGATAATGCCATCCGCCGCCATTTCGGTATGCAGACCCAAATCCTTTTTATCCTTTAAAAAGGTCACAACGGCATCGGGAATGCCGCCAATGCCAAGCTGAATCGTATCCCCATTCTGCACGAGAGATGCACAGTATTCCCCTATTTTCTGCTCAACCTCCGTAATTGTCGGCGGTGCGAGGGTCGGCATGGGTCTGTCCTCCTCTACGATGATATCAATATCTCTCAAATGAATGAAGGAATCCCCCATCACGCGCGGCAGATTGCGGTTCATCTGCGCAATTACAAGCTTTGCGGAATCCCGAAAGGCAGGCAGATGGTCAATCCCCGGCCCCATGGAGCAATAGCCATGCGCATCCGGCTCGGAAACGGAAATCAGAAGCACATCCACACCGCCACGTTCTCTGAGCATGCGGGGATAAAGATGGAAAAAGCAAGGCAGATATTCCGCTCTGCTCTCCGCAACTGCCCCTCTTGTACTGCCGCCCAGAAAATAGCCGAAAAAGCGCAGATGCTTTTCCATCCCCTTTGCGATATGCGGCTCCTCCTTTCTGAGGGAAAGCATAAAGTGCATATCCACATCTGTAAGGGCATCCGCATTGCGTGCCAGTGCATCCACCAGCGCATACGGCTCGGAGCCAACGTGCGCGATGGAGATGGTATCGCCGGAGCGAATCTGCCGCACAGCCTCATCCGCAGACAGAAGCCTGCCGGAAAAACGGTCTTTCCAATTCATCTGCTACATCCTTTCTTCTTCATCAGGGTTCGTCAAATCATAAATTTATCATAGCATACTTTTTTTCTCGGAACAATTTTTTTCTATAAAAAATCAGCCCATGAAAAAGGCACAACCCATAAAGGATTGTGCCTTAGCTTCGTTATTTTTATACCGACTGAAAAATATCAGCCCTCCTGTACGAAGGAAACCAGCAAATCGCCCTGATTTACCTGTTCGCCCTCTTTTACATAAATCTTATCAATCACGCCGTCCTGATTTGCAACAATGGAGGTTTCCATCTTCATTGCTTCAACCGTCAGCAGAGGCTGGTTCTTCTTGACCTCCTCGCCCTCCTTCACCAGAATCTTGGAAACGGTGCCGGGGATGGAGGAGCCAAGGTGGAAGGGATTATTTTTATCTGCCTTCAGCTTGCCGTCGCTCTTTACCTCAAGGTGCTTATCCAGAACCTTAATTTCACGCATTACGCCGTTGATTTCAAAGGTCAGTGTGCGGATACCCTCTGTATTGGGCTCTGTCATATCGATATATTTAATCAGAATATCCTTACCCTCGCCGATTTCGATAGAGGTTTCTTCGCCCTTCGCCAGACCGAAGAAGAATACATCACTGCTCAGCTTGGATACGTCTGTATAAACCTCCTCATGGTTTACATAGTCATCATATACCTTGGGATACAGTGCATAGGAAAGCACATTTCTGGGGTTCACCTTCTTCAGGGCATGTGCTTCATGCAGATGCTTTTCGATAGCTTCCCAATCCGCAGGAGGAAGCAGTGCGCCTGCTCTGCCCTCGATGGGCTTCTGCCCCTTCAGCACGATTTTCTGCAAATCCGCAGGGAAGCCGCCCTCAGGCTGACCGATGTTGCCAAGGAAGTAATCCACAACGGAATCGGGATAGGAAACCTCCGCCCCTTCTGTCATGATGTTATCCTTTGTCAGTCCGTTTTTAGACATGAAGATTGCCATATCGCCAACAACCTTAGAGGAGGGTGTTACCTTAACGATGTTGCCCAGAAGGTCATTCGCATCCTTATACAGGTGCTTGATTTCCTCGAACTGGTCGGCGGAGCCCATTGCCTTAACCTGTGCCAGCAGGTTGGAATACTGACCGCCGGGGATTTCGTATTTATAGATTTCCGTATTGGGTGTCTTCATTTCACTTTCAAAGCCTGTGAAAATCTGACGCACACCCTGATAATAATGGCTCAGCTCAATCAGCTGTTCGGTATTCAGACCGGTATCTCTTTCTGTGCCCTTCAACGCTTCCACAACAGCGTTCATGGAGGGCTGAGAGGTCAGAGAGGACATGGACTGAATTGCAAGGTCAACAATATCCACGCCTGCCTCTGCCGCCATCAGAACGGTGCTGACACCGTTGCCTGTGGTATCGTGTGTATGCAGGTGCAGAGGAATGTGAAGCTCTTTTTTCAGTGTGCTGAACAGCTCCTTCGCCGCATAGGGCTTCAAAAGACCTGCCATATCCTTGATTGCGAAGATGTGACAGCCCATAGCCTCCAGCTCTTTTGCTTTTCTGATATAGTAATCCAGTGTATATTTTGTTTCGTTAGGGTCTAAGATATCCCCTGTGTAGCAGATGGAGCCTTCTACGATTTTGCCTGTATTCAGCGCGACCTCGATGGGCATCTTCATATTTTCCACCCAGTTGAGGGAATCGAAAATACGGAACACATCAATGCCGCGTTCTGCGGAAACCTCAATGAATTTCTGCACCACGTTATCGGGGTAGTTTGCATAGCCGACAGCGTTGGATGCACGCAGGAGCATCTGAATCAGTGTATTGGGCATTGCCGCTCTCAGCTGCTGCAGACGCACCCAAGGGGATTCCTTGAGGAAACGATACGCAACGTCAAAGGTTGCGCCGCCCCATGCTTCTACGGAGAAGGCGTTTGCCATTGCCATATTTGTTGCGGGTGCAGCGGCCATCAGGTCATTGGTACGCAGTCTGGTTGCCATCAGGGACTGATGCGCGTCACGCATGGAGGTATCTGTTACCAGCAGGCGTTTTTCCTTCAAAAGGGACTGTGTATATGCCTTTGCGCCCATCTTGAGGAAGGTATCCCTTGCACCGGGAACCTCAATGGTTTTGCCATTTTCGGTCTTGCCGAAGGAAGGCACAACGATGGGGTCAAACTGCGGCTTCTGTCCCTTGGATTCATTGACAATCTGGTTGCCGATGAATTCCGCAATCTTGCTTGCTCTGTCCTTTCCGGGAATGAAGCGGAACAGCTCAGGTGTTTTTTCGATAAAGGTTGTCGTACATTTCCCTTCACTCCATGTTTCGCTCTGCAAAACATTGATGAGGAAAGGAATATTTGTTTTTACGCCACGGATACGGGTTTCCTTAATCGCACGAATTGCCTTATTGGTCACGCCCTTAAAGGTTCTGTCATGCGCGATAATCTTAACCAGCAGGCTGTCATAATAAGGAGTAACCTCTGCGCCTGTGTGGGCTGTGCCGCCATCCAGACGGATACCGTTGCCGGCAGGGGAACGATATACGTTAATCTTGCCTGTATCGGGCATGAAATTGTTTGCAGGGTCTTCCGTTGTGATACGCAGCTGCACGGAATAGCCGTTGCAGTGTACATCCTCCTGAGAGGAAATGCCGATTTCGGGCGCACTCAGAGGATAGCCCTCCTCAATCAGAATCTGTGCCTGTACGATATCAATACCGGTTACCTCCTCGGAAACGGTATGCTCTACCTGAATACGAGGGTTCATTTCGATGAAGTAGTAGTTTTCATCGGCATCCACCAGAAATTCCAGTGTGCCGGCGTTCTTATAGCCTACATGCTTGGACAGACGCACTGCATCCGCCAGAATTTTTTCTCTGACAGGCTGGCTTACGGTAAAGGCAGGCGCAAATTCGATTACCTTCTGGTGTCTTCTCTGCACGGAACAGTCACGGTCAAACAGATGCACCACATTGCCGTATTTATCGCCAAGCACCTGTACTTCGATATGCTTGGGGTCACGCAGATATTTTTCTACGAAAATTTTATCATCACCGAAGGCCTTCTTTGCTTCGTTTCTTGCTTCTTCAAATTCCTTGGGCATTTCCTCTTCGGAATTTACAATACGCATACCGCGACCGCCGCCGCCGTTGGATGCCTTCAGCATAACGGGATAGCCGACCTTCCGGGCAACCTCCATTACCTCATCCAGACTTCTGACTGCATGGTCAACACCGGGGATGATGGGAACATTGCATTCGATTGCCATTTTCTTGGAAGAAATCTTATCCCCCATTTTATACATGACATCTACATTGGGGCCGATAAAAGCAATCCCCTCCTTTTCGCATGCCTCAACAAATTCGGGATTTTCGGAAAGGAACCCATATCCGGGATGGATCGCATCTACACCTTTTGCTTTTGCAATTTTGATGATGTTTTTGATATCCAGATATGCATCCAGAGGGCCTTTTTCGGGATTCAGCATATAAGCCTCATCGGTTTTTGTGCGGAACAGCGCATATTTATCCTCCTTTGAGAAAATACCTACTGTCTGAATGCCCAATTCATTCAGCGCACGATACACACGAATGGCAATTTCGCCACGGTTTGCAACCAGAACCTTTTTAAATTTTCTAATTTCTACGTTCTGCATGGGGGATACCTCCTTTTTCGGTTTTTGTATAGATTGCTTTGGATGCCAAAGCATTTTTGACTTGTCTTAGAAAAACATAGTTTCTCCCTATTATAATACAGGAATTTCTATTCGTAAACCATAAATTGTGTCGAATACCCATAAGAAATACTTATGTCTTTATATTGTGGACAAAAAACTGTATTCTTTATCCATTTCCTTTTTTCCCAAAGACATGATTCAGAAGTTGTGACAAAAATTTTGCTTCCACCACACGGATATTCTCCAAATGCAGCTCCCGCATGCCGCCTGCGGGAATGAAAACCTGCTTGAAGCCCATGCGGTCCAGCTCCTTGATGCGGCTTTCCACAGAAGGGACACGCTTCAATTCGCCCGTCAGCCCGACATCGGCAAGAAATGCCCAATCCGAGGGAATCGGCTTATCATAAACTGAGGAGGCAATGCTCATCAGCACGGCAAGATTTGCCGCCTGCTCCTTCAGATACAGACCGCCTGTGGTCTTGATGACAACATTTTTATCATAGAGCTTAATGCCGCCCCTCTGCTCCAGAATGGAAATCAGCGTATTCATGGTATCCTTTTTCATGGTTTCGCTGATGCGCGAGGGATACGGCGTGAAGGAAGGGGAAACCAGACTTTCGATTTCCGCAATGACAGGACGAGAGCCCTCCTTCAAAACCGCAATCGCACTGCCAGAAACAGAATCGCCCCTCTCCCGTTTCGTTACAAAATAAGCCGAGGGGTTTTCGATGGACGCAAGCCCTGCCTCTGTCATAGTGAAAAAGCCCATTTCGCCCGTACTGCCGAAGCGGTTCTTCGTTGCAACCAGACACCGCAGCTCATCCGCACCCTCGCCCTCCAGCACAAGCACCGCATCCACCAGATGCTCCAAGGCACGCAGACCTGCGATTTCATCGCTTTTATTCATCTGCCCTATCATCAGCACCGCTCTGGGGCGGCTTTTATTTTTTGCCTGCGCCACCAGAGCAGACGCACATTCCATGGTCTGCGTCGGGTTGCCTGCGCGCGAGGGCAAAAATTCCGCCAGAGAAAAGGTCTGGATGCTGTCCAGAATAATCAGATCGGGGTCAATTTCCCGAATCGCGTCCAATACGTTGTCCATAGAGGTGTCCGCCACAATCCAGATATTTTCCGCAATGGTGTCCAGAATACGGTCTGCACGGTTTTTAATCTGACTGTCACTCTCCTCCCCCGATGCATAAAGCACCCGAAAGCCCTGCTTTGCCAGCGCAGATGCCGCCATCAGGCTCAGAGTGGATTTGCCGCCGCCGGGGGGCGAGGTGATGATGGTGACGGAATCGCGCACAATGCCGCCGCCCATCACGCGGTCAAATTCCGCAATGCCTGTCAGCAGGCGTTGGTCACTGCCCGTTTCCACCTCCGAAAGGCGGGAAACCGGCTGCTTCGGCGCTGCCTTCGCCGCCTTTGTGCTACCCCTGACCTGCGCCGTTTCCGCAAGGGTATTCCATTCGCCGCAATCGGGGCATTTGCCTGCCCATTTCGGGCTTTGATATCCGCAGCTTGTACATTGATAGACTGTTTTGATTTTCATAGCATTCCCTCAATCGTATCTTTTCTATAATAAAAGGACTGCAATCCAACCCATCGGATTACAGTCCCTTTTTGTTTTTTATCAGCCGATTTTTTCGATTGCAACAGAAGGGGTATCCTTACCCAGCTCTACGCTGAAGGTTACCTTGCCTGCCAGATTTGTTTTCATCTTGCCGACATTCACATCGTCAATCAAAATCTTATATTCTGTATCGGGCTCCAGCTCCATGGTAATCTGTGTATCCTCCAGCCCCTCAACGGTAAATTCTGCGCCTCTTTCGTTTACGGTGAAATTATGTACGGTTGCGCCGGGAACTGTTTCCAGCAGCATTTTACCGTTCTTTTCCAGCTTTGTGATTTCCTTAAAGGTTTTGATTTTATATAAGTCACCACTCACTTCAAAATCAAGGACTTTCTTCTTTTCGTCCATCAGATGATTGCCGAAACTGATTGTGCCATTGTCTTCCTGTCTAATCAATTCTTCGATTACTGCCATTTTCAGTACCTCCACTCGCTTCTCTATTGTGCCTCGCCCGAGAAACCCGAAAAAAAGAGATTCCCGACGTTTGAACCTTTGTTTGTGCTCCACTGTCAGCGGATAAAACTACGGTTATGATTATAACACAAAATAGATTGCAGGTATAGCTAATTTTTTGAAATCTTTTGCATAAAATCCTGTATTATTTCACAACGCGGAAGCTGAATCCATTCGTTTTCAGACCAACGGAAACCTTATCCCCCGCTTTGATATTGCCCAGAAGATATTCCTCCGCGAAGGCATCCTCAATCTTAGACTGGATGGCTCTGCGCAGCGGTCTTGCGCCATACGCCTTATCATAGCCCTCCTCGGCAATTTTTTCGATTGCTTTTTTGGTAAAGGAAACCGTGATATTCATATTTTCCTTTACACGCTTTGCCATCACATCCGTCAGAAGCCGCACAATTCTCGTGATTTCCTCCTTTTCCAGCGGATGGAACACGATAATATCATCAATACGGTTCAGAAATTCGGGCTTGAAGATGTTCTTGATTTCATCCATCACACCCTTTTTCATCATTTCATAGCTCTGCTCGGGCGTTTCCACGCTCGTAAAGCCCAGACGCTTGGGTGCGGCAATGCTGCGCGCGCCTGCGTTCGAGGTCATGATGATAACGGTATTCTTGAAGTCCACCTTTCTGCCCTGCCCGTCCGTAATGTGTCCATCGTCCAAAACCTGCAAAAGAATATTGAATACCTCAGGGGATGCCTTTTCGATTTCATCAAACAGCACAACGGAATAAGGATTGCGGCGCACCTTTTCGCTCAGCTGACCGCCCTCCTCATAACCGACATAGCCCGGAGGAGAGCCGACCATTCTGGAAACGCTGTGCTTTTCCATATATTCGGACATATCAATCCGCACCATGGCATTTTCGTCCCCGAAAAGCGCTTCCGCCAGTGCCTTGGAAAGCTCCGTTTTGCCGACACCCGTAGGGCCGAGGAACAGGAAGGAACCGATGGGTCTGTTGCGGTCCTTCAAGCCGACACGCCCACGGCGGACAGCCTTTGCCAGTGCCTTCACTGCTTCATCCTGCCCGATGACTCTTTTATGCAGAACTTCCTCCAGATGGAGCAGACGCTGACTTTCCTCCTCCTGCATGCTCTGCACGGGGATTCCCGTCCAACGGGAAACGATTTCTGCGACATTATCTGCCGTCACCACAATTTCGCCGCTGTCATGCGTGGATTCCCATGCGCGCTTTGCCGCCTTCAGACTGGTACGCAGACCATCCTGCAGCTTTTTGATTTCCGCCGCCTGTTCAAATTCCTCTGTCTTAATGGCAGTCTCCTTTTCCTGCTCCAGCTCTGCAATTCTTGCCTCCAGCTCCTTGATGGAGGTGGGCGCAGTATACGCAGAAAGACGCAGACAGGAGGCTGCTTCGTCAATCAGGTCGATTGCCTTATCCGGCAGGAATCGCTCCGTTACATAGCGTGCGGAAAGCCTAACCGCCGCCGCGATTGCTTCATCCGAAATGCGTACCCTATGGTGCATTTCATAGGGGTCCTTCAGTGCTGTCAGCATTTGCACGGCAACCGCTTCTGTCGGCTCCTCCACGCGCACAGGCTGAAACCGCCGCTCGAAGGCGGCATCCTTTTCGATATGCTTGCGGTATTCCTCAAGGGTGGTTGCGCCAATCAGCTGAATTTCCCCTCTTGCCAGCGCCGGCTTGAGAATATTCGAGGCATCAATCGCGCCCTCTGCCGCACCTGCGCCGATGACGGTATGGATTTCATCAATGAAAAGAATGATATTGCCTGCCGCCTTTACATCCTCCAGAGCCTTTTTCATGCGTTCCTCAAATTCCCCACGATATTTCGAGCCTGCGACCATAGCAGACAAATCCAGAGAAAGAATCCGCTTATGCCGCAGGGTATCGGGCACATTGCCATCACTGATTTTCTGCGCCAGACCCTCCACAATCGCCGTTTTCCCGACACCGGGGTCACCCATCAGGCAGGGGTTATTCTTCGTTCTGCGGCTCAGAATCCGAATGATACGCTCAATCTCCTGCTCTCTGCCGACAATCGGGTCGAATTTTCCCTGCTTTGCCAGTGCCGTCATATCTCGGCTGAATTTATCCAGTGTTTCCGTCTCGGAAATCTCCTCCTTCGGGCGTTCGTGCATCCCCTGCACACCGGCAGGCTGCGCTTCGCTTTCGCCCAGAAGCAGCATGATATCCTCGTACAGTGTTTGAATATCTACGCCCAAATCCTCCAGAAGCGTGATAGCAAGCGTATCCGGTTCACGCAGAAGTGCCAGCAGAATATGCTCTGTCCCGACATAATTTGCCCCCAGACGCACCGCCTCCTGCTTGCTGCGCTCCACCACACGCTTTGCACGCGGTGTCATATCCAAGGGGAGATGAAATTTCTGCTTTTCCCCCTGCATTTCGCAAATGCGCTCCATCACCTGATGGTAGGTCACATTCTGACCCTCCAACGCCTTTGCGGCAACGCTCTGCTGCACCAATGTCAGCCCAAGCAGAATATGCTCTGTGCCGATATATTCATTGCCAAGCTTTGCTGCGGCCTCCTTTGCCCTTTGCAGCACATCAAAGGCCTTTTTTGTATATTTCTCCTGCATCCTATTCACCTTCCTTGGTTTAATTTGTTAGCCATCAATGATTGTGATTGCTAATTTATTCCGGAAAGAAAAGAACCGATACAGGTTCTTCTCCGTAGGTTTCTTCTGATATTCCCATATTATATACCAACTTACTGGAAATTGCAAAGGATACTTCTTACAATTCCGTTAATTCTTCCGAAAAAAGTGAAAACGGCTCCCCTTCAGGCTTGGCGGTAAAGGAAAACGGCTGTTTCGTATCGGGATGGATGCCCTCCAAGCGGTAAGACCAGAGCGCAATCTCCGTTTTGCCGCGCTTCGGAAAGCCTTTGTTATATTTTTTATCCCCCCAGATGGGCACGCCTGCATGAGAAGTCTGGACGCGAATCTGGTGATGCCTGCCTGTTTCCAGCTCGATTTCCGCCAAGGTCAGCACGCCCTGCTCCGTTTCTCTCTCCGCAAGCCTCCGATACCGCAGAGCGGCACGCTTTGCGCCCTTTCTCTCCTTGGAAACCACTTCGGAAAGGTTCGTGCGTGCGTTTTTCAGAAGATAATCCTCTAATCCTCCTTCCGCCGCAGGCAATCTGCCGCAAAGCACCGTCAGATAGGCTTTTTTCAGCCGATGCTCCTGTATTTCCTTCGCAAGAAAGGCTTCTGCCCTTTTCTCCTTCGCAAACAGCATTACGCCGCCGACAGGTCTGTCTAAGCGATGCAGAAGCCCAAGCGGCTGTCCGGTATATTCCTCCAAGGCGGAAAGCAAATCCAAATCTCCTGTTTTATCCGCCTGCGCAGGCATCCCCTGCGGCTTCACTGCCGCAAGCATGACTGCATCCTCATATAAAATCTTCATTCTTTTTCTTCCTTATATAATTAAAATATATTAAATTTCTCTTGCTGCCATTGCGCTTTTCGGCGGCAGGGGCAGCAGCACATTCCCGTTTCGGATGGGATAGGAAAAGCCGAACACCGTAAAGCCGTCCCGATTCGTCATGAGGCAATTTTGCAGCGTGCCTTCTGTCTGCACGCCCATCTGCCAGACAGGGATGGACACCGTCCGGATTTCCTCTGTATTATTCAGCGCAACCAGAATTTTTTCTTTTTCATCGAACCGCCCGTAGGCAAGCACGCCATACGCCCCATAAAGCTGCTTCAGCGAGCCATGGCGTAGAACGGGATACTCTTTCCGCAGGGAAATTGCTGCCTTATGGAAGGCAATCAGCTCCATATCCTCCCTGCCCCAGGGATAGGTGCGGCGGTTATCGGGATCTGTCCAGCCTGTTACGCCTGCTTCGTCCCCGTAATATACGGTCGGCGCACCGTTCCATGTCATTTGCAGCAAAACAGCTTCCCGCAGCACTGCTTTTTCCACATTTGCATCCGCCGCGGCACTGCCCTCTGTTTCCACTCTGCCGATTTGGCGATTGGTGCGCGTGAGAAAGCGGGAATGGTCATGATTGGAAAGCTGATTCATGGCAACAGAAATTGCCTGTGACGGCAGCTTCCCCATCTGATAGCTCATGGTTCCCCAGAACACATCCGCATTATTATACATATCCTCGCGCTTTTCGGTGCTATGCTTGGAAACCCCCGTCAGAAACCATGTGACAGGCTCCATGAAGGCATCGTAATTCATAATGGAATCCCATTGATTGCCCGTCAGCCAAGGGGCGGCATCGCCGTAATGCTCCGCCAGAATCAGCTTATCGGGAGAAACGCTCTTGACCGCAGTGCGAAACATCCGCCAGAAGGCATGGTTGAATTCCTCTGTTTTTCCTAAATCCGCGGCAACATCCAGCCGCCAGCCATCCGCATCAAACGGCGGCGAAACCCAACGCCTTGCAATCGCAAGAAGCTCCTCTCGGAGCGCCGCACAGCCCTCCACATTCAGCTTCGGGTGGTTTTCATAGCCCCACCAGCCCTCGTAGGTGCCATCCGCGTTCCAGTAAAAATAATCATGATAGGGGCTATCCGCATACCGATATGCGCCGCGCAGCTTGCCCCTATAAAGTCCCTCTCTGTCGAGCCATTTATGAAAGGCTCCGCAATGGTTGAAAACGCCGTCCAGAATGACGCGCATCCCTCTTGCGTGCGCCTGCTGTATCAACTCTGCGAAAAGTGCATCCGAGGCGGCAAGGTTTTCGTCCGCTGTTGTGCGAGCGGCATAAAGCGATGCGGTTTCATTCGTTTTGGCATCCGCCGCCAGAACAGAACCGCTTTCTCTGACGATTTTCCCGAAATGGGGGTCGATATGCCAATAATCCTGCGTATCGTATTTATGATTGCTTGGCGAAACAAAAAGCGGATTGAAATAAAGCACCTCTACGCCCAGCTCCGCCAGATAGTCCAGCTTATTGAGCACGCCCTGCAAATCGCCGCCGTAAAAACGGTTAATATCGCTTGCGGCAGGCAGGCTGTTCCAATCCGTGACCTGCTCGGTTTTCTGCTTCAGATAAATATATTCATTCGTTTTCACATCATTGGAGACATCCCCATTGGCAAAGCGGTCGGGGTAAATCTGATACATCACCGCGCCCTTCGCCCAATCGGGGGTTCGGTAATCACGGAAAATCCGAAATTCCCCTTCGTGCTTGTATTCCGAAAAAAAGCCGTATTTTGTATAATAGCCTACTGCTTCGCCGCATTGCAGGCGGAAATAATAGGTCATTTCCTCCGCAGTCGGGGGCAGGGTTGCCTGAAAATAAGAAAAAGCCCCCTGCGTTTCCGCCTCCTCCATGAGATATTCCCGTTCATTCGTGCAGAGGAAAACAGCAGAAACCGTTCCTCTCCCGACACGAAGCCGCACATTGACCCAATCCGCCGCGGTCGGCTCCGCAGGAGAGCGGAACTGCCTTGTTTCATCGCTATAGACTGCCTGTATGCGAAATTCCTCCGCAGACAGACCGAAATTATCATCCATCGGCTTTCACTACCTTCCTTTGCACATCATCGGTTTTTATTATAAGGGGAAAGGACAGGACGTGTCAATTTTTCCGAAAAATTCCCCCGCAAGCAAAAAAAAGAGCGACCAAGCAGTGCTTCAATGCAGTCATCTGCGGTCGCTCCCTCTTTTCTAAAAAAGAGAAGGTATGATGGGTGAAAAATATAGGGGAGTTTTCACAAATCCAGTATAGCATGTGGGGCAATTTTTGTCCAGAAAGGAAAGCCGCTTTGGAAATAAGATAAATTTATAGTTTTCTTTTTACAATAAAATTTTCTTATTAGAAATAAAATCTTCTTATCCGAAATTCCTTATGACATAAAATCCGCAAGCACCTTCGCCAGATTTTCCTCCCCGATGACGCGCATCCCCTCCTGAAGCTGTCTTGCTTCGCCATCCGGCAAGGCGGAAAGCGGCAGCTCTGTCCGCTCCTTCAGGCGCAGCTGCTTTTTTCCATCCTCATAGAAAACCGCAAGAAAGCCTTCATCCTCGCCCAGAACATAAACCTCATCACTCATCCCCTCGATGCTGCACCGCAGAATCACCTGCTCCGATGAGAAAAAGACCACCTGCCAGCCTGTGTAAATGCTCTTTAGCTGTTCCAAATCCAAGCCCTGCAGAAATTCCGGTGCCGGCTCGATGTGCTTTTTCATCACCCTATCCTGCGTATAAAAATATTGATAAACGATTTTCGTTCCGGCATGAATCCGCTTTTTTTCTTCCAAAACGGCATGTGCCTGCGTTTCTGCCGGATGCTGCTCCCCTCTCCAAAGGGCTGCGTAATACCCTGCCAGCAGGCAAACCAGAAAGCTGAGCAGAGCTGCAATGACTGCTGTTTTTCGCATTGTATCACCTCTTTGGAGGGAGTATGGACACAAATATTGGAATTTATACCACAATAAAAAAAGCCATGCGCGAACATGGCTTGCAGATACTTAATACAGATGCAGATGTACGGGAACACCGTTTTTATAGGTACAGGGCAATTCGCCTTGAATGAGGGGCAGAAGATATGTAAGCATTTCCTCTGTCACATCGTTGCCCGCCTCGTTAATCCATTCATCGGGAACGGTTTTCACATGGTTTGCAATCTGCCCGATATCCACGAAATCAATGCCGAAGCGGTAAGGCTGCGCAGAGGTACGACGGATGCAGGCCATTTTGCCTGTGCCGCCGCTGATGGCATAATCTGCCGCCGCCGCGCCAATCAATCTGGATTCATAAATATCGGATGCGGATGCCACATGAGACGCACAACGCTGCATCACATTCAGTTCAATGCTTCTGACCTTGCAGCCGATTTCAAAGCGGAGGATTTCCTCCAGATAGCGCGCCGCACCTGCCAGAATTTTATGCCCGAATGCGTCCGCCGCTCTGTTTTGCAGGGAATCGGTCACATAATCGCCCTCCTCGTTGCGCAGGCCTTCGCTGACCGCAATGACGATAGAGTGCTTTTCCGCCATTTTTTCACGCACATCCTCCAGAAAACGGTCTACAAGGAAGGGTCTCTCGCAAAGATAAATCAAATCGGGCGCAGAATCTCCGTTCAATCTGCCAAGCGTAGAGGAAGCCGTCAGCCAGCCTGCATCCCTGCCCATGATTTCCACAATCGTGATGGAGGGCTGCGCATATACGTTACAGTCGCAGGCAATTTCGGACATCGTTGCCGCAACATATTTCGCCGCAGAGCCAAAGCCGGGGCAATGGTCTGTTTCCATCAGGTCATTATCAATCGTTTTCGGTGCGCCGATGATTTTGACATCATCAATACGCATGCGTTCGCAGAAGCCTGCCAGCTTATGCACGGTATCCATAGAATCATTCCCACCGATATAAACGAAATAACCGATATCATATTTACGGAAAATCCCCAGAATCTTATCATATTCAAAGGTACTTTCCTCCCAATCGGACAGCTTCATGCGGCAGGAGCCAAGCGCAGAGGACGGTGTCTGGCAAAGCAGCTGCAAGGTTTCTGGGTCTGCCAGTGTCTCTGTCAGGTCAATCAGCTTATCCGTCAGGATACCCATAATACCGTTTTTCGCACCATAAATTTTACCAACATTCTGATTGGTCATTGCTTTTTCCACAACGCCTGCCAAGGTCGCATTGATGGCAGCAGAAGGCCCGCCGGATTGGGCAACCAGAAGATTTTTCATAGTAACCAGCCTTTCCTGTCCCTGAAAAAAGGACATCTCAAATTCATTTCCCAGCAATTTTTTAGCAATTTTTTAACGGGTAAACCAAAAAAAGAAAACCATGCCCCAAAAAAATAATTTACAGGACATGGTTATTATAACACGTTTTTATGAAATTGCAAATCAGCCAAGAATCAGCTTTAAGAAGAACAGAATTGCAATGATGACGATAACGGGATTCAGCTCGTTCTTTTTGCCGCCGAACAGCTTCAGCAGTACATAGGAAATTACGCCGAATACCAGACCCTCGGAAATGCTGTAGCATACAACCATCATCAGGATTGTCATGAATGCAGGGAAGCCTTCTGTGTAATCAGAGAAATCAATATCTCTTACGTTTTCAACCATCATCAGACCAACAACAACCAGTGCAGGTGTAGTAGCAAAGGAAGGGATGGTTGTCAGGATGGGAGAGAACAGCAGTGCAACCAGGAACAGGACACCTGCTGTGAGTGCTGTCAGACCGGAACGACCGCCATCGGAAACGCCGGATGCAGATTCAACGAAGGTGGTTACTGTAGAGGTACCCAGAACGGCACCAACGGTGGTTGCCAATGCGTCTGCGAACAGTGCGCCCTTGATTCTGGGCAGCTTGCCCTCCTTATCGAGGAAGCCTGCCTTTGTGGATACCCCAATCAGTGTACCCAGTGTATCGAACAGGTCAACGAACAGGAATGCAAAAATCACAACGATAAAATCGAAGATGGAAATACCGGAGAAGCTCAGCTTGCCGGCAATGGGTGCGATGCTGGGGGGTGCGGAAATCAGACCTGTGGGAATCAGGGAATATACGCCTGCTTCCACATCAACCACATAAACCCCTGCAAGCTGGCAGATGATACCCAGAATCCATGTAATCAGGATACCAACCAGAAGTGCGCCCTTTACCTTTCTGATAACCAGCACCAGTGTGATGATGGTACCAATCAGAGCAAGTGCAACGGGAACGGTCTTTACATCACCAAGGCTGACGCAGGTAGAAGCATTATTGATAACAACACCTGCATTCTGCAAGCCGATGAATGCGATATACATACCGATACCGACGCTGACCGCTTTTTTCATGTTTGCGGGAATGGCATTGAAGATTGCTTCACGCACATTGACTGCGGATAAAATAATAAAAATGATACCTTCCACAAATACTGCCGCCAATGCAACGTGCCAGCTATACCCCTTCTGTGCGCAAATGGTAAAAGCAAAATACGCATTCAGCCCCATACCGGGTGCCAGAACAAAGGGATAGTTTGCAAAAAATGCCATAAAGAATGTACCTAAGGCAGAAGCGATACAGGTTGCTGTCAGAAGCGCACCGGCATCCATGCCTGTGGTAGAGAGGATGCTGGGGTTAACCACGAGGATGTACGCCATCGTCATGAAGGTGGTCAAGCCTGCCATCAGCTCTGTTTTGAAGGTGGTTTTATTTTCCTTCAACTTGAAACACTTTTCAATAAAATCCAAAAGAAACCCTCCTTTTATAATGATAAAATACCAACTCCCACATTATATCTGTTTTTTCTTGAACTTTCAACTCTTTTTCCCTTGTGTTTCCACAAAAAACTTTTATCCGTCCCATAAAATATTCTTATCTGTTTTTCGGAAAAATACACAGATAGCGCGCTGCTTTCTCTTGTCAATCTTTTTTTGCTATGGTAAGATAGAAAAAAGAAACGATAGTAAGCAGACCGTCGGCACTGCCGGCGGTTTTCTCATTCTTTTTCTATCATGAAAAAAATAAAACTTTTCATAAAAACGGAGGGATATAATGAATCAAGAAATGATCCTCATTCTGGACTTCGGCGGTCAGTATAACCAGCTGATTGCCCGCCGTGTCAGAGAACATCATGTATACTGCGAAATCATGCCCTGGAAAAAATCCTTGGAGGAAATCAAGGCGAAAAACCCCAAGGGCATCATCTTCACAGGCGGCCCCAACAGCGTTTACGATGACGCTTCTCCTAAGGTTGACCCTGCCCTGTTTTCTCTGGGCGTACCCATTCTGGGTATCTGCTACGGCTGTCAGCTGATGGCGTACACACTGGGCGGCAAGGTTGGACATGCTGCCGAGCTGAGTGAATATGGCAAGGCTGAGGTTGCCTTCGATACCACAAGCAAGCTGCTAAAGGGCATCGGCGCAAATGAAATTTGTTGGATGAGCCACACGGATTATGTGACAGAGCTGCCCGAAGGCTTCCGTATCATCGGAAAAACCCCTACCTGCCCCGCGGCTGCCATCGAATGTGAAGCAAAGGGCTTCTATGGCGTGCAGTTCCACCCTGAGGTAAACCATACACCCAAAGGCTCTGCATTGATTAAAAACTTCCTGTTTGAGGTCTGCGGCTGCAAGGGCGATTGGACAATGACAAACTACATCGAAGACCAGATTAAAAAAATCCGCGAGCAGGTTGGCGACGGCAAGGCTTTGTGCGCCCTCTCCGGCGGCGTGGATTCCTCCGTTGTTGCGGCTTTGGTTTCCAAGGCAATCGGCAAGCAGCTGACCTGCGTTTTCGTTGACCATGGTCTGATGCGTAAAAACGAAGGCGACGAGGTAGAACAGATTTTTGACGGCTATTTCGATTCTCATTTCGTAAGAGCAAATGCACAGGAGCGTTTCCTTTCCAAGCTGAAGGGCGTAACCGACCCCGAACAGAAGCGTAAAATCATCGGCGCGGAATTTATCCGTGTATTTGAAGATGAAGCAAGAAAAATCGGCAAGGTAGATTATCTGGTGCAGGGTACGATTTATCCCGATATCATCGAAAGCGGTCTGGGAGATTCCGCAGTCATCAAATCCCATCATAACGTAGGCGGTCTGCCCTCCGTTGTTGATTTTGAGGAGCTGATTGAACCCCTGCGCCTGCTGTTTAAGGATGAGGTGCGTCAGATGGGTCTGGAGCTCGGTCTGCCGGAATATCTGGTATATCGTCAGCCCTTCCCCGGTCCCGGTCTGGGTGTGCGCGTGATTGGCGAGGTAACAGAGGATAAGGTTGCGATTTTGCAGGATGCGGATGCGATTTTCAGAGAGGAAATCGCAAAGGCAGGTCTGGACAGAGACATTAACCAGTATTTCGCGGTTATCACAGATGTGCGCTCCGTTGGCGTTATGGGCGACTTCCGTACCTACGATTATACCATTGCCCTGCGCGGCGTAACCACAACCGACTTCATGACTGCCGATTGGGCAAGAATCCCCTATGAGGTGCTGGATAAGGTTTCTACCCGTATCGTAAATGAGGTAAAGCATGTCAATCGTATCGTGTATGATATCACCTCTAAGCCACCCGCAACGATTGAGTGGGAATAATTTCAGAGGCCCGGAAAAGCCTGATATGACTGGGCTTTTGAGGGGTTAAGGCCCTTCGTGGCAACGATTTGGCAACATTTTTCATTATTCATAAAAAGAGAGCTAACTGATTTTGATTAGTCAGTTAGCTCTCTTTTTCTTTTTATTATTGTCCTGTGCAACAAACGCCCTCTCCCGTGGCCTACAAGTGAGAGGGTCAAGCGAGATCCCGGGGCGGTGTCTTCACATAGTTCTGGGTCTTGTCAAACTCCGGATAGTGGTAGCGCCACTTGTCGTAATCCTCTTTGGAAATCTCGCCCGCCTCCAGCATAGCGGCGGCCTGCTGCCAAGAGCAGAGCATTTCATGCAGCTGGGCAGCGTCCTTGTTCTTCCGAACATCGACCTTCAAGCAGATTTCTCCATCCATCTCGCTGATCTTGAGCCCGTAGTTGTCTTCCAGAGTAAACAGCGTGTGCATCAACCCCACATAGGAGTCTATGTCCGGAATAGAGAGCGCATGGGGCGAGACATCCAGCACCTCAGCCAGAGCAGCGGTCAGGTCTGCTTTTGGGGTTCTTGATCCTGTTTCGTACTGTGCAAGGCGTACATCAGCAGACTTCTCCGGGAAGCCCAGTGACATGCCGAGATATTTCTGTGTCATCCCCCGCAGGAGACGGAAATAGTGAATTCGTTCACCAATCGCCATATCATCAACTCCAATCGTTGGTTGTCTTTATAAAAAGCGTAGCAGAAATGCTTAGGAAAGTCAAGAGAATACTAAACAATTTTATTTAATTTATTTTGCGTACGCCGATTGACATAAGCTATTATGCTTAGTATAATAACAATAAGCAAAGCATATTTGCTTAGTTGTGATAGCTGAAGAAAATTTCTTCAAAATTCTTGGGTGCAAAATCCAAAAAAAGTGGCAGTAGAGAGTAAGGAGGTCTTTATGAAAAACAAAATTGGAAGGCAGAAACAATCAACAAGGAAAGGAAGGTATTTTATTTATGCAGAAACAGAGTTTTATGCGAGCAGACGAAGTTGCTCAGGAATTGGGCATCTCCAAATCCCGCGCCTACAAGGTAATCCATAGGCTTAACGAAGAATTGCAGGAGAAAGGATATCTGACCATCTCCGGCCGTGTCAATCGAGAATTCTTCATGGAGAAGTATTACTATACCAAAACAGCAAAGGAGGAGTCATAATGGCCGTTTACAAGGAAGAAAAAACCGGCACCTGGCGGACAGTTTATCGCTATACCGATTGGAATGGTAAGCGGAAACAGACCCAAAAGAGGGGCTTCAAGACCAAGCGAGAGGCACAGGCTTGGGAGCGTGAACAGGTTCATAAAACCAGCGCTGATTTGGATATGAACTTCAAAAGTTTTGTGGAACTTTACACAGCGGATATGAAGACCCGGCTCAAGGAAAACACTTGGGCCACAAAGGAACATATTATCCGCACTAAGCTGCTCCCCTACTTCGGCAAGCTGAAGATGTGTAACATCACCGCCCAGCAGATCATCACCTGGCAGAATGAGATGCTGAACCACAAGGATGAAAAGGGGCAATCCTATTCGCCTGTGTACCTTAAGACGGTTCACAATCAGCTCAGCGCCATCTTTAACCATGCAGTACGGTATTACAATCTCCGTGATAACCCTTGCAAAAAGGCTGGCAGTATGGGGAAAAAGAAAAACCGAGAGATGATGTTCTGGACTAAGGAACAGTATTTGAAATTTGCCGAGGTAATGATGGATAAACCGCTGTCCTTCTATGCCTTTGAGATGCTTTACTGGTGCGGTATCCGAGAGGGAGAACTTCTGGCTTTGACCCCGGCAGATTTTGACTTTGAGAAGCGCACTGTCACCATCAACAAATCCTATCAGCGGCTGAATGGGCAGGATTTGATTACCACTCCAAAGACGGAAAAGAGCAATCGTGTCATCACTATGCCGCAGTTTCTGGCAGAGGAAATTCAGGATTACCTCAAAATGCTCTACGGAATTGGAGCAGATGACCGAATGTTTACCGTCACCAAGAGTTATCTCCATCGGGAGATGGATCGGGGTTCCAAAGAAGCCGGAGTGCCGCGCATCAGAATCCATGATATTCGTCACAGCGCGGTTTCGCTTTTGATCGACATGGGGTTCTCTGCCACAGCCATCGCAGATCGGGTGGGTCATGAAAGCATCGACATCACTTACAATTATGCGCACCTGTTTCCGTCCAAGCAAACGGAAATGGCAGATAAATTAAATATGGAAAGGGGCAATTAAAAATGTCAGCAAAGAATTTGGACAAGCACAACCGTTGGAGAAACAAGACCGTGGCCTTCCGGGTCTCCCCGGAGGAGGACGCTCAGATCGAAACGGCGGTGAAGCTCACCGGCCTGACTAAGCAGGATTATATCATCCGTCGGCTGCTCTGTCGGGATGTGGTGGTTCAGGGCAATCCGAGAGTCTATAAGGCACTGCGAGATCAGCTGGCTGCTGTGTTGGACGAGCTGCGCCGGATCGAAGCCGGGCAAGGCGTAAATGAGGAACTGTTGGACACCATTCAGATGATCACAACCATTATGAAAGGAATGCAGGAGGATATTGCCTATGATCGATGAAAAAAAGAAAATGACCACCCAGGACTCATCTGTTGGCGCAGACGATGGGCAGTCAATCTCTAAAAACTCTGACATTAGTATAACCACTTCCAAGGAAGAAATCAACGATGAAGTTGTAAATCCTCAGGAAAGCCTGGAAGAAATGTACCGCAGGATACAGCGCATGAGCGACCCGGCTTACCTGCACACTGTAACCCTGGACGAGCTGATGGACAATGTGTTTGAGGTAAAGTCTGCGGTGATTGAAAACCTGCTCTATACTGGAGCATATATCCTTGCCGGAGCGCCCAAAATCGGCAAATCTTTTCTGGTGGCGCAGATTGCCCACCATGTCAGCACTGGGCAGGATTTGTGGGGCTACAAGGTTCATCAAGGAACAGTCCTCTATCTTGCTCTGGAAGATGACGAAAGCCGTTTACAGCGCAGGATGTTCCGTATGTTTGGTGTGGAGGGGACAAGCTCCCTCCACTTCGCCACAAGCGCCAAGATGATCGGCGGTGGCCTGGATGAACAGCTGGAAAAGTTTCTCCGGGAACACAGTGATACCAAGCTGATTATCGTGGATACCCTGCAAAAAGTTCGGGAAGCGGTGAGCGACAGCTACAGCTACTCCAGCGACTATGAGGTGATCGGCAAGCTGAAGCGATTTGCTGACCGATATGGTATCTGCGTCCTAATCGTTCACCACACCAGAAAGCAGCCTGCGGGAGACAAGCTTTGAAATGATTTCCGGCACCACGGGCTTGCTGGGTTGTGCGGACGGGGCGCTCCTGATGCAGAAGGAAAAGCGGACGGATAGTAAGGCAACCTTGGAGGTCGTAGGCAGAGACCAGCCAGATCAGCGGCTGTATCTGAGCAAGGACCAAGAGAGCCTGGTGTGGGACCTTGTCCATGCAGAGAATGAGCTTTGGAAGCAGCCTCCAGACCCGATACTGGAAGCCGTAGCAAAGATCGTGTCTGCTGACAACCGGGAATGGGAAGGTAGCCCCACCGAGCTGGCCCAGGCGATTCAAACGGATATGGCGGTAAACCGGCTCACCAAACATCTGAATGTGAATGCCAGCCACCTGCTGGAAGAACACCAGGTGAAGTACGAGAATAAAACCAAACACGCCGGGCGGCGTATCCGGCTGACTTACATGGTGGTGGAAGCACCTGCGTTTGAAGTAATCGAGTAAAGCGCGACGCTCGCAACGGTCGCGGGAAGGAAAAAATGGAGTGGCATTTTGCCGCCCCAGCTTCCAAGGGCCACTCTGTTTCACGGTCAGCCCAAAAACAATAGGGTGGAACGATTTGTTCCGCCCCTTAAAAGCGTTCGTAGAACGCGCAGCCACAGAATGAAATTCTGTGTTCAAAAGGGGGGGCTTGGGGGCGCTGCCCTCAACAAGCAGACGGCAGGAAATGTGAGCGTGTATGAACACTCGCATTGCTTGCCGGATTTGTGTGTGGCTATCCACACGCATTGCTTGCCGGATTTGTGTGTGGCTATCCACACGCATTGCTTGCCTGTCATATCTGAACAGAAATCAACAGGCACCGAAAATGGGGCTTGAAATCGCACTATTTAAGATATAAGTACGTGGTTGCATTATTCGCAAATGCGCTGTATAATAAAATTGTATATTTATATTCCCTGTAAGAAAAGGTGGTCGATATGGATTACATGAACGCAAAAGAAGCCGCTGATAAGTGGGGACTTTCAGTACGGCGAGTTCAAGTCCTCTGCGAACAAGGTAGAGTTGATGGTGTCGAGCGGTTGGGCAATGTTTGGCTAATTCCTAAAAGCGCAGAAAAGCCGCTGGACGGACGTACTCGTGAAGTGAAAAAGCAGAAACAGAAGCAGAAATAAAGTTGTTCAGGAGGAACGAAGATGACAAATCTCGAACGAGCAATAAAAGACGGTTATGCACATATCATTGGAGAAAAAGGCAAGCAGAAAATCACATATGTTTCTTCTGATAACCATGTAGAAAATTATAGCGATCCGGAAGAAAAGGTTCGTGCTGAATTCTGGGCTGAACTGATTTATAAATACGAATATCCAGTCAATCGAATTAAAATCGAAGTGACTGTGCCTGATCGTCTGCCGACAGATCGTGCTGATATTGTTGTTTTCCGTGATGACGAGTGTAAGCGCCCCTATGCTGTGGTTGAGTGCAAAAAAGACGGTGTTACGGATGCCGAATTTAACCAAGCGATAGAGCAGGGCGTTGGCAATGCAACTTGGGTGAAATTGCGTGCCGACTATGTTGTAATTATTGCTGGTGGCACTCGCCGTGTCTTGGATGTTACCGATAAATTTGGCGCATTGGAGCGTGAACAAAACATCCTGGCTGATTTGCCTCATGCATACGGAAAGCCCCAAGAATTTAGATTCTATAAGGGAAGCGAAAATGATATTAAGCCGGTAGATCGCGAAGATCTAATTGCTGCTATTAAAAAATGCCATCAAACGCTGTGGGGAGGTGGTCGCCTTTCCCCGCCAACCGCTTTTGGCGAATTGTGTAAATTGATTTTTGTAAAAATCAGTGATGAGCAAAAACCTCGAAAAAAAGGTGAGCCTTACCAGTTTCAGATAAAGACGCACGAACCTGCTTCTAAACTGGCTGAACGAATCAATGCTTTGTATGATGAGCAGAAAAAGAAAGACCCTGAGGTTTTTACTGATTCTATCAAAGTAGATGATCGGGTGTTGCGGACGGTGGTCTCCCATCTTGAAGCAATTAACCTGAACAAAACGGACCTTGATGTAAAAGGCGTTGCATTTGAACAGTTCATGGACGGATTTTTCAAAGGTGATTTTGGCCAGTATTTTACGCCTCGTCCGATCATTGAGTTTGCTGTAAAGATGATGGAGCCGAAACATGACTGGGATGTGCTGGATACTTCCTGTGGGTCGGGTGGGTTCTTGCTGTATGCACTGGATTATATTCGCCATCAGGCTACCGAGTATTACGAAAAAGGCAGTGCTGACCACTATCGTTATTGGCATGATTTTGCGGAGAAGCACCTCTACGGAATCGAAATCAATGACGAAATTGCACGCGTTGCAAAGATGAATATGATCGTGCATGATGACGGACACACTAATGTGATCAGCTATGATGCATTAGAAAGTATTGATAAGATTGCGGCACATAATCCTGGTTTTCAGAAAGATAAGTTTGATCTGATTTTGACCAATCCTCCTTTTGGTTCTACGGTGAACGGGGCTGAAAAACCGTATCTCAGCACCTTTGAGTTGGGTAACACCTATGACAAAAAAGGAAAAGCAAAGCCCAGAAAAAACCAGAGTTCGGAAGTCCTGTTTGTTGAACGCATTTGTGAGTTTCTCAAACCGGGTACAGGAAAAGCAGCTATCGTTTTGCCTGATGGGATTTTGACAAATAGTTCTTCCCAATATGTACGAGATTTCATTTTAGAGCGGTTCCAACTGCTGGCGGTTGTGAGCCTGCCTCAGTGCGCCTTTGCACATTTTGGCGCTGGTGTAAAGGCTTCCATTATTTTCGTTCGGAAACGTGATAACAATGAAGTTGTAAACAATGAAGAAGCCATTTTTATGGCGGCACCGGAACTGATCGGATATGATGCCACTGGACGAAAGACTGAGTCGCAGTTGGATGAAATTGTTGAGCAATATAAAAAGTTTCAGGAGGACCCTGCCCCTTTTTTCGTCTGACCCCCGGCGCAAATGAACTTTGTGTCTTTGCGGTTGAGCGGGGGGATATTAGCCAGAGAATTGATATTAACTATAATCTACCCAAATATCTTGAGCTGGATAAAAAATTACACACTATTTTTGGAACATCGTTAACGCCTCTAGGGGAACTCGCGGATGTAATTTGTGGACCTTTTGGCAGTGCTATTACTAATAAAGATTATCAAGAGTCCGGAATCCCGCTTATACGTATTACAAATATCTCGAGAGACGGATATATGGATTATAGCGATATAATCTATATTTCTGAAGAACTAGGTAACAGCCTGTCACGGACTCAAGTTTCAGCAGGGGATATTGTCATTTCTCAACGTGGTTCTTTGGGACAGTGTGCCATTGTTGATGATACTTTTCCTAAGCTTAATATTTCAGCGAATATTATTGCAATAAAGAACCCCAAAGGTGTTTCAGCTGAGTTCATCAGGAATTACATTTTATCTACTGTTGGACAAACATTATTGGAGCGAGCTTCAAGCGGCCAAGTTCAGCAAAAAATTACAACACAAGACATTGCTGATCTGCTTATTCCGACTAAATGTGATGAACAAATGTTGATCACTATTATTGATGCCGGGCATATTCAATACAAAAATAAAGTTCAGCAAGCCAATGATTTGCTTGAAGGAAAACGTGGCTATTTATTTGAACGATTAAATCTTACATTTGATAATTCTGAGAGTGTTTTGTGTTATGCACAAAAGCATTCTATGATAAGCTTGCGCATTGATGCGGATTTTTATTCTCCTCGCTTTACGCATTTTCGCAGACAAATAGAAGATTCGGTGTATCCAACTGTACAAATTGGAGAAATCTGCAAATCTATATCTTCTGGCTTTGCGGCAGGAAAGCAAGATCAAGCAGACGATTTGCCTGATAATGAAAGAGTGCCACAACTAAGACCTTTTAGCATTACTCCATATGGGCAAATCTCTTTTGCGACAAAGAAATACGTGCCTATTAGTAGATTACAAGAAAAGGATTACTGCAAAAAGGGCGAGGTTCTTTTCAATAATACGAACTCTGCAGAATGGGTTGGAAAATCAACGGTGTTTGATATTGACACTCCTTGTGCGACATCCAATCATATCACGCGAATTACGCTGAAAGAAGGGATAAATCCCTACTATATTGCAGCATTTTTCAACATGCTGAGAAGTATTGGTTACTGGAAATTGCTAAGTACCTATTTTAATAATCAAGCTGGTGTCAATACAGAAACATTAAAGGCCGTACGTATTCTACTCCCTAAAAAAACTATTCAGGACGAAATTGCCGAGGAGATTTTAAGACGTAAAAATACAGCTGAGGCATTGCGCATAGAAGCAGAGCAAGATTGGGAAGCAGCAAAGGCGGAGTTTGAAAGAAAACTTTTGGGTGAATGATATGGATGCAAATAGAGTTAGGACAGTTTATGGGTGGATAATCAATATTGCAAACAACCCAAATTGTATGACATTTCCCATTACACCATCTGATATTCAAAATATTAAGAATGGCCTAATCAAAATTTCTCATGACATTGAAAGGGAATCCCCATATTTCAGCCAAGAGCTGTTTGAGATGAAAGATCGTATGTTTGTTGGGTATGGGACGATTAATCCGGTTGTGTTCGGACAAGTCATAGAAATTTTGAAGTCACTTCAGCAAGCAGATAATACAAAGGGTATGGGAGTATGGGATCTCATACATCCAAAGATTGCTGCGGTGTCCCAAAAGCTATTTGAAGACGGTCATTATGCAAACGCCGCTGAGGATGCGTTTGTTGAGATAAATGACCGGGTAAAGAAACTTTTTATGAAACTAAATCCCACTGCGCCTAAAGTTCCAGATGGTCATACTGCGATGAACATGGTATTCTCTGATAACGCTCCTCTGTTGGAGTTTTGTGATCGCTCGACCGAGACAGGAAGCAACATACAAAAAGGCTATATGCAGATGCTGGCAGGAGCCATGTCTGCACTGAGAAATCCTAAAGCTCATGCCAATATCACCATTACTAAGGATGATGCAATGCGTCGTCTGATGTTTGCCAGTATGTTGATGTATAAAATTGATGAGGCAGTAAAGTATTCTGGAATTATGGAATAGTTCTGCAAAGAAAGAGAGAAATACAATGGTTAAGCTAAGCGGTATATTAGAATACTCGATGGGAGGCTTTCTCTGCTTACGAGGGTTTGCTTCGTTTAAGATGCTTAGCGCTATTTCTGAGCCCAATCCAGAAGTGCAAAGAGACCTTATAGCGCAGCATCAGGGCGAAATGGCAAAATTTTTGAACGGAGGAGAATATCGCTTTTTTCCTGAAGTCATCTTGTCTTTAAATTTGACCGATGGTAAAAGCGAATTCGACAAAATCGATTTGTTTCATTCGGAATTGCGCTCTGGACAAACCTGGAATAAATCTATTGGGGGATTCCAAATTAGTATTTCCCAGAATGTTACAAAGAATGTCTTAAGTGCATTTGATCCCTCACCAAGAATCGATAGAGTTAACATCGCTCATTTGAAATTTGATGAAAAAGAACACAGGATTACACGTATTGATGGAAACCATAGGCTCAGTGCGGCAGCAAGCGTTGGAGAGGATTTTGCCGTTCCGTTCTGCTTGCTTTTGTTCCAAAATCCAGAAGAAAATGGACAGTATTCGCGAGCTATATTTCATAACATCAATGCCAAACAGGTTCCATTAAATCTTGAAGAAAATTTAAAAGTTATATTGGAAAGTGACTGGGTATTTAGTGATGAAAAGCTAAAGACCGATCCCTCCTTCGGTTGGCCATACTATTTGGCGCGTAAGATTTCTCAACAAGAAAATTTTGAGGAATACCCATTTATTAGTTTATTGATTCGAGGAATCAAATATACATACTTACTTCAAGTGTGCCAGCTATTGATTGAAAATCAAACTTTACCAAAAACCGACGAAGCAGTGAATAGTTTTCGTGAGCAGTTGCCTCAAATTGAAGCTGCACTGCAAGAAGCACGGCTTCATGTGATACCGAACAATCTCGCCGTTATTGGGGCAATTTCGTTTTATAAGCTGACAAATGTGACAAAATATCAACACTTTCTGTCTTGGGCAAAAGAAAACAGCATCACAAGAGCACCTGGGCTCCACATGAATGATTTGATACAAATTTTTGACCAGATATATGAAAATATGCCAAAATCAATATTTGTGTCAATGCAGTTTAGTGTGGAAACGGAGGATACATACCAAACAATTAAAGATGTGAGGGACATTTTAAAGCGTGAAAATGGTCTTCAAATTAAATTGATAAAAGTAGATGAACATCATGATGGATATTCCAACGAGATATATCATCGGATAATTAATGGTATCAAAGAATCCTCTTTGGTGATTGCGGATCTTTCGTTCGGCAATAAAAATGTTCATCATGAAATAGGATACGCTCAGGGGCTTGCAAAGAAAGTGCTGCTACTCTATAAAACACGAGATGGAGTGCCTGCAAATTCTGAAATTGGGTCCAATATCTCGATGCACGATCAGGTGAGATTTCGAAATCAGGCTGAATTGCGCCCTATTCTTTTGAGAAAAATCCGAGAGTTCTTTGGAGTTGAGGTGGACGATTAATGCCGATGTGGTTATGTCGCGCCGGACGATACGGCGAGTTTGAGAATAAATTTCTTGAAGATGGTAAAGTTTACTGCACTTGGGACAATCTCTCTGAATCAATCATGCAGTTCCACACCAAGCAGGACTTGCAGCAATACTTTGTGGACAACAACCCAGATGTCAAGGTAAAAACAGCGATGAACTGGGCGAGCCAGGTATGGCCGTTTGCCCATGAGATGAAAAAGGGAGAGATTGTTGTCCTGCCCAGCAAGATCAAGCCTGTAATTCATTTTGGCAAGATCACAGGTAATTATGAATTCTTACCTAACAACGATAATCCTTATTATCATGCGCATCAGGTAGATTGGTTTGCCTGTGACATTCCCCGCACAGCTTTTGACCAGGACATCTTATATTCCTTTGGGGCTTTTATGACCATTTGCCGTATCAAGCAGGAAGATCGCATAAAAGCAGTCATCAATGCACATAAACAGGGAAAGAAAGCGCCCCAAATTACTCCGCAAGAGCCACAGGATGATGAAGAGGCACGAGATATTGAAAATGAAGCCTTGGGGGTTATCACAAATCTGATAATCCAGAAGACTAAGGGGCATGGTTTAGCAAAAATTGTAGATGCCATTCTTCGAGCAAAGGGATTCACTACATATGTCAGCCCGGCCGGACCGGATAAAGGTGTGGATATTCTGGCTTCTGCGGGCACACTTGGTTTTGGAAGTCCCAAAATTTGTGTTCAGGTTAAGTCCACGGACGCGCCAGTGGATCGGATTGTTTTGGATCAGTTGGGCGGGGTGATGAAAAACTTTGGTGCCGAATATGGCCTGTTAGTGTCATGGAGTGGGTTCAAATCTTCGGTCATCAATGAGACGGCTAAACAGTTCTTTGAAATCCGGCTTTGGACCCACAAAGAAATTATTGAGGAGTTTCTGCGATACTACGATCAGATGGACGATGAAATCAAAGAACTGATCCCTCTCAAAAAGATTTGGGTCGTGAGCAACGATGATCAATAATTAAAATGCTTTGATGAAGAATCCATCGTATGATATAATCAGTTTGTAAGGTGTAAATCATCCTCAATTTACTGGCAACACCATGGCAACAAAAAATCAGATAGCCACTACTATCTGAATAATGAAAATAATGCCAATACCCTGAGCTAAATTTCATAAGCAAATCTGTTTAGAAAACTTCTGACAGGAGCGAATGGGAATAATCTGAACAATTTCCGGAAACCCATTGAAACTTAAAAAGGCCTTGCTCATCTGCTTGGATGAGCAAAGTCTTTTTTTATGTCCTTATTTTTCTCCTGCCCTTTTCCAATACTCCAGCTGAGGCAGCAGCTGCCGCAGATAGGCGCGCACCTCCTCCTCTGTGTAGGTATCCTTCGGCATATTTTTCACGCACACCTCAATCAAATCCTCCATATCGCTGTACAGATACACCCCATCGGCGTAGCACCATTTGCAGTAATCCTCATTCAGAAAGCCGTCCTTTTCCCTGCTGATGCTGTCATCCGCAAGCGGCATGCCGCAGCATTGGCAAATCAGCTCTCTCGGCGAACCGAGCAATGTGTTGATGGACACATCGAACAGCTTGGATAATCGCTTTAATGTCTCGGTATTCGGAATCGTATCTCCCCTTTCCCAACGGGATACCGCCTGTCTGGTCACAAACATCCTTTCCGCCAGCTCATCCTGCGAAAGCCCTGCCTTTGTGCGCAGCTGCAATAAAATATCCTTTGTTTCCATACTTTTTGTTTCCATATCCTTCACCGCCTTTTCTCCAGTATACTCGAACCGCCGCCTTGGCGCAAGCAACGCGCAGTTGCCGCGGAGGGATTGCCCTACACCACGCCCTCCTCTCTCGTTCTGTAGTTCCGCCCTTCGCCCCATCCGATTTTCAGCTTATATTTGCCGCACCGCTGATAAATTCTGCTGCCCATGGCTTCGTCAAGCTCCATGATTTCATTCAGCCCTCTTTCCCCTGAAAAAATCGTCCGCAGGGCGCGATTATTATACCGTGCGTTGATGATTTCAAACGCAAGATTGATGTCCCCATCGGTCGGCAGTGCGCCGTTTCTGGTTTTCAGAAAATCGTCGATATACAGCACCTCTGCCGTTTTCCATTTGTTGATTTCGCGCGCATAGTTTTCATCATCCGTCTTGAGGGCTTTTAGCTTCGTGGCTTCTTCCGTCCAGATCATGTAGCGCACACCCTTGCCCTGAAGCATCAGCCGATTCGCAATGGCGGTGCAGATATGCGTTTTCCCTGCCCCGACCTGTCCGCCGATATAAAACCAACCCTCCCTTTCCTCGCAGAAGCACTCCGCCGCCGCAAGGATGGATTTCTGCCAGCTTGTTTTCGCCTTGTAGGTCTCGAAGCGATACCGCTCCGCCATGTCCTGCAAGCCGCTTCGTTTCAGCCGCCACTTGCCCCTGCGCTTCTCCATACACTCGCACTCCATGGTGTATTCATACCCATCCTTCATCAAAAACACAAACCCCTTATTGCGGCAAATCGGGCAGTCATACCCCGTCAGGTCGCCCCTTCTGCTGTTGTATAACGCCATCCGCTCCTCACAGGACAGTGCCGTCGTATTTTTCGCTGCCTGCATCAGCGCCTTCACATCTACCATACCCCTTCACTCCTTTTCCGCTCTCCTGACGGCAATATCCACTCACATTCTCCGTCTGCTTCGCTTCCTTTCTCTCCCAGTTTCGCACCACTGCCTTCCAGTCCTTCATCTCGGACTTACCAAGCCGCCAGCCGTTGGCGGTGTAATAATCCATAAACCGCTCCGGACTGATACGATAGCCCTTGCTTTCGCAGTACGCCCGTACCTCCTCCACAGAAGGGGGATGAAAGGGGTGTGGTTGTCCGTCCTGCGAAGCATTCTCATTCCCCTCTCCATTTCCCTTCTCATTCTCATTACCATTACCCTTCTCATTCTCATTACCATTACCATTACCATTCTCATTTACATTACCATTACCATTTACATTAGGTTTTGCATCCCGTAACCTATGGTTTTCCGTCTCAGAACCATCGGTTTTCCTATCGGATACCGCCTGCTCCTGTGCGGAGGGGCTTGCTTTTGGTCTGCCGCCCTTTGCGCCGTTTGCTCGTCGTTGGTTATTCGCATCTATCTGCGGCTTCGCCATCTTCAAAACCACCTCCGCCAGTGTGCCGCCTGTCTGCTCCGCTCCATTCAGCCCATATTCGCACAGAAAACGCATACATTCCGCAAATTCCGCATCCCCTAAGCCCTTGATGGAATCGTAAAAGCTGCGGTAGAAGATAAAGCTTTCTCTCTCCATTTTTCTCCCCCCTTTCGTTGCTTCTCTTTCTGTATACCATTTCTGTAGTCTCACATAGTCTCGATGTGAAGAAAAGAGCAAAAAAGGCAATAAAAAAATCCCCCTTCTTTGATAAAAGAAAGAGGATTTCTCTTGGTATTGATTGATTTCTGATTCAGTGAAAATTAAATGCCAACTGTTCTAATGCAATCTCAGGTGTATTTATTTTTTCATTCATGTAATCCAGTAAATGCCGTCCGACATATGCAGCCAATTCAACCGGCACAGCATTTCCTATCATTTGTTCTAAATCATTTTTTCCTCCCTCAAAGAAAAAATCTCTTGGAAATGTTTGTATTCTGGCTCTTTCTAAGGTTGTTAACGGACGAACCTTCGACAAATCTTCCGTAGCATCTCCGGCATGTATTTTATAAGTACCCGGAATCGGACGATTCACCCCTCTGATTGTAGGACTTGGTTCGTCAATACTGAATATTCCTCTTCTTGCATAAGAGCGAGGATGTCTGTAATAAAATTCTGTACCAAATTCATCCCCTAAATATTCTCTGATTGTCATACGATCAGACTTTTGATCATTTAATAACGCATCCTCTAAAAAACAATCCCTTCCAGCTGATTCCCCAATTAAGAAAAATCGTTTTCTTTTTTGAGGAACGCCGCACCTTGAAGCATCTAGCACCACCTGTGTTAATGCATATCCGGTATCTTTAAAGCTTTTTATTGCTTTTGGCAAGGTCTGCGATTTTAGAATTCTGTCAACGTTTTCCATGACAAACCATTTCGGTTTTACGCCGCATACCAATTCTGCATAGCGTAGCGTTAAATCCGCACGTCCTTTTGATTCATCCCTTTGCCCTGCGGATGAATAGTCCTGACATGGCGGTCCCCCGATTATAACATCTGGTTGAAATGCTGTTAAATATTCAACTGTTAAGTCATGTACATCCTTTAATTCCGCTTTATGATCAATAAAATTTTTATTATAGATATTTACAGCCTTATCCCAGTTATCAAAAGCCCGTACCAGTTGAAAGCCCGCCTTTTCAAATCCGAGCGATAAGCCTCCACATCCACAAAATAAATCTATTACTCTTGGCATCTTAATCCTCCTTAAATAAATCAGGTGAATTATAAATAATTGCATCAAATCTTCTCTCCGGACTTAATAAATATTGTCCTCCCCCAAGAATAACTTTTCTTATTTCACCCTTCGTAATTCTCGGCTTTGTTAATTCCGCACACGTCATAATCGGGTGCGTTCTTAATCCATTTGAAGCAAACGCTTTATCATTTTTTAAATTGTAGGATAATGTATCAATTATTTTTGCTCCGTTAAATCTACCTTTTTCTGCATATTCCTGAAGCATTTTGAACAGCCAAATCATTGTTCTGGTATGTCTTGTTATTGTACGGAATTCTTCATTTTCCTCCGGCATAAAAAGATTTAACATGCCAAAATTACTCCAGACAAATATATCCAGACAATGATCTGCCAATCGGGGTGATTTTCCTTCTGTTTTCCATACCGGCTCCATAATAATAGGACTCTGACATTCGTTCTTTTCAGAAACCATACGTCTGATAGCCCAATAAATTTCATCCATATACGGCAAAACTTCTCCTGCTTCCGTCCAATCCCGAACATTTCTGCCTGCATCTCCGATTACATTTCTCAGAGCTTCCGGGTTATCCTCATAGCTTTGGATAAACGAACACGCAAGATATATGATGGTATCCGGACGCACAACAATTTCTGAGCCGAACTTATCTTCACTCAAATTACATGTCGGATTATCCGGTAATGCAACCAATTTTATTTCTATACTGCTGACGCATTGCCCATCAGACAAAATAACCAAATCGTCTCTGGGAATCGCCCCAACAACATATTTTTGAAATGGTGTATATTGTGTTTCAAACGAAAAGAAAATATCGTCTCCGAGAGGGTCAATCCCATACAACTCATCAATCCCAATATATTGAAGATCCCTTTTCATATCTGGCTTCGCTTTGATATACACCGCTTTCATCCCTTTTGAATGTAAATAACATGCAAGCGAAGCCGGAAAAGATGAGTTAAATTGATTCTTTCCCCATGTATCAGCTACGGTATAATCACGATTGGAACGTTCAATTCCAAATAACCTTGGTTTATCATTCATGTTTTATCCCCTCTCTTTCACACAGATATCATATTTCCCTTTCCCGCGTCAGCAGGCAGACGTTTTCGATATGTATTGTCACTAACATAGGAACACACATCTTTTACCTCGTCTGCGATATGGGAACACATTTCTTTCGCTTTTTCTACTGCTTTTGATTTCTTCCCAAATCGTTCTTTTGCGTTTCCAATTTCATTTTTGAATCCTGTTTTATATATGAAAATGATTTTATAGGGATCTTTCTCTCCATTTTCATCGTAACCACCGACAATAACTTTTTCGATGATACTTTCAAATATTCCTCTGTCAAATCCTTCTAAAATCTGGTTTTTTGACAATGCTTTTCTAAAATCTACCAGCCTTCTTTGCAAGCTGCTTTCATTGTCATATTGTTGTTCGAGCATACCCAGCTGAGCATTTACTTCAGATAATTTCTTTTCATATCCCATATCTGTTTCTTCGTAAATGTCCTTAGCCACAACGCCCTCTAAATAACTCTCCAATAATTTCTTTCTTTTATATTGGATATTATAAGCATTTTTATTGAGTTTTTCAATTTTATCTTCTATTGAATCTTCAGATAAAGTTTTTTCAACTCTCTTAATAAATTCCTCTAGTACATCCTTATGATCTGTACATAGCATTCGATAGGATTCAATAAAAGCATCCTCAATAACCTGTTCTGGAATTCCTTTACTATCCGGGCAAAACCGTTTTCCATGTTTCGTAGATTTGACACACTGCCAAATAGTTTTTTTATACTTTGAACTACTATGCCATCTTCGTCTTGACAAGCTCGCACCGCAAAATCCACATTCAAGCATACAACTAAAAGCATATTGTCTACTGAATTTTTCTCGTTTTCCAGGTGCTACTCCCTTTTTGCGTCCTCCATTACGGCGTTCCCGTATCTCCTGAGCTCTTGCAAATTTTTCTTCTGATATAATCGGTTCATGATGATTTTTGATATAAAACCGATCTTCTTCTCCAAGATTTTCCAGCCTTCTTTTTGATATCGGATCTACTGTAAAGGTTTTTCCTAATAAAATATCACCTTTGTATTTTTCATTATTAATAATTCCCATTACACTGGAAGAAGTCCACAGATTCCCTTTAATAGTTGAAATCCCCTGTTCATTCAGTTCCCTTGCAATCATCGTACTTCCAGCACCTGCAACATATCTGTCAAATATGTATCTGACCGTTTCCGCACCCTCTTCGTTAATAGACAGCGACTTTGTTACTACATCGTAATCATATCCAAGGCAGCCCTGAAAACCAACAAGTTCTCCACGTTTCATCTTCATTTTCAAACCTTTTTTTACATATGCAGATGTATTTTCCACTTCCTGCTGTGCAACAGAACTTAAAATAGTCAGTAAAAATTCTCCATCTTTTAACGTATTAATTTTTTCGACTTCAAAATATACCGCTATATTCCTCTCTCTTAACATTCTTACATATTTTAATGTATCTAATGTATTTCGTGCGAATCTAGGAATGCTTTTTGCAATCACTAGATCAATATTGCCTGAAAGACATTCCTGAATCAGTAATTGGAATTCTTCTCTTTTATCTGTTTTCGTGCCTGTAATTGCTTTATCAGCAAAAACTCCTGCAAAAACCCATTGCTTATTACTCTTTATCAAATCTGTGTAATATCTGACCATTGAATTATAACTTTTAATCTGATCTTCATCATCAGTACTAACACGACAATATGCGGCAACTCTTAATCTATCAATCTTTCTTCCCGTAGAAGTATCCTCACCAGCACCCTTCGCCTTAATGATTTCAACTTCCATTTGACCGCTCCTTTCTTTTTGTGTTCCTACCGTAGTGTTGATATAATTTTACAACGCAACACTATAATAGTCAAGCGGTAATATTAGAAATAACACCATAATCTTTTTTTAACTTTTTCTCTACCAGCTGATACTCTGCTTCACTTATAAGTTTTAACGAGCGTAATTGTTTCAACATTGACAGCTGCATACTGTATCTCAACAATTTTGCACTATTCATTTTCCCTCTCTACTCTTTCTCATCTACTTTTATCCAAAAATCCTGCAGTAACTGTCGGGTAACAGCCTCATTGGTATTTCACCATCTTTTCAGACCGGGCAGCTTTCCCGGAAGTATCATTATCAAAAACAGTATCTTCGCCACAAAAATCCCACTTTCTGATCACAGTCAAATATTTATCGCTCATGCCTTTGCTTCCATATCATTTTGATACCATTTCCACTTTGCGTCACAATGTCGCAAAGCAATAATGCAGACAGTCCTGGCGTATCTACTGTATAGCTCCTCTGTTTCATTCGTCCTGCAGGATAAATATGAAATTTTCAAGGTACAAGCAACGCTAAATATTCTTATCAGCAGAAATGGATGCTCTTATACATTATTTAGCGAACCATTTTAAATCCCAGAATTGTTTTTATCAGTTTTGTTTCCAAGCGTCTGCGAAGCGTTTCATCCACACAATAATGAACACTTCCATATTCGTCATACATTTTTCTAATTGATAATTTTGCAATGTATCCCTCATAATGTTTCAATACTTTATTTATCGCCTGGATATCACCTTCCAATGCTCTTTCAATCACGCAAAGCGATATCAATTTTTTATTACTTGCACTTTTTTCTTCCGTTTTCATTTACATTTTCCTCCAGCATAGCCTTTAGTATTTCAAGTGATCGTGTCCGATGCTCATGTACCGTACTTCTGACAAGATTCAATTTTCTTGCTATATCAGCATCATTCATTTCCATAAAATACGACAAAAGAATAACATCCCTTTTTCTTTCCGTCAGTGCTTTCAATGCTTCTGCCAAAAGAGCATCTTTTACCACCACATCATAACCACCTGCACGAAAATAGCTTTTTTCCAATTCATACTCATTGATTATAGAAAAATTCTCTATTTCCCGTTCCGATAATTCTGAAAACAGAACTTCATGTTTTCTAAGATATGCCAAATGTCTTTCATAATCCACCACTTCACCTTTCAATGCTAATTTACATTTTCGATCAAATTGATGTCTGACTGTTTTCTCATCATAGGAAGAAGATTGCTCCATAGAGTTCACCTCCTTCCCGACCACAAGATATGAGCAAAGGTCTTTTCCCCTTTCACCCTTATCCCGATTGAGAACTTCCCATTGTTCGGGTTTAAAAGAAAAACTCTATAAAAAGTTTTCGTAATATATAAAAAACGTCCTTACGGATTGAAATCCATTGGACGTTTTTATATAAATAATCTAATATTCAAAAAGTAATCTTCTCCCTTCTTTCTATGTAATAAAAAAGCGGAAATAATAATTTTATCATCGCCGCTTATTCTTACTATTTTCAATTTTATATTTCAAAATACCAACATACTGAGAAATTAAAATTATAAAGGTAGTCAATGAAATCAAAGAAAGCATATCCTGTATTAAACCAACTGTACAACAAATTGCAAATGCAATAACTCCCATTAAAATTTTCATAGTTACCTTTTGACAATGTTCTTTTTCAGTATTGTCAAGTTCTCGATTAATACTCTCTACTGTTCACTCCGTTCACAGTAACGTAGCCAAAATTCATTCCAGATTGCCTGCGGCAATGGAATTTTGGCTTGTATGTCTCGGGATTTTGGCATATTCATGCCAAAACACCTCGCGGGACAGTGGTGTGTGAACAGTAACAATCATATTACATTCTCATAATCCAACCCGAAATGTACAATGATATAGGGTGATATGAGAATGAACCAAGATGAAAGAAGGTTTGACTTTCATGGGCTCGGGCTCGCTTTGAAACAGGCCAGATAGGAAAAGGGCTGGACGCAAGCCTATGTGGCGAAGCTGGTCGGCAAGACTGACCGCACCATTATGAACATCGAGAACAAAGGCCAGCACCCCAGCTTCAACCTGTTTTTCAAACTCGTCACTCTGTTCGACATTTCCGTAGATCAGTTTTTCTATACAGAAGGTCAGCGTGGAGAGAACAGTTGCAGAAAGCACATTGATGTGCTTTTAAGCTCGATGAATGAGAAAGAGCTTGTTGTCATGGAGGCCACAGCCGAAGGGCTCAAGAAAGCCAGAGAAACGGAGGTTCAAGAGGTATGGCTGTTTTGCGTCAGCAGTATGTACTGGTGGAAGCAATCCAAGCATGGATTGCTTCATTAAAAAAGAATCAACAATAAATCATTATTCGGAAAGACCAGCAACTTTGAGTGGCGCTGGTCTTTTATATATGAATTATAAACTTCAACTAACCTGCATATAGTAACATTCCACGGGCAAAGTATGAATTATACAATGTAACCGGGTGATGTTATATGGCGAAAGTTGAAGATTGTCCCGGTTTTGAAACCTTCGGTGCAGATGTCAAAGCCGCACGAGAGGCAAATCGTCTGACACGAAAAACATTGGCAGAATTGGTTGGGATTGAATGGCGGTATCTTGCCAACATCGAAAATGACAGCACGATTCCCAGCCTGCCTGTGATAATCTAGTTGATTAAAGTCTGCTGACTTTTCATCCCTTTCAACCCCTTACAAAAATCGGCATAATCAAGCCTATTGACCGGTATAATAACAGGTCTCCGCTGGCGCGGTTGTCATAACTCCGCAGCGTCGTTTTACTCGTGCGCCGCAGGGTTCCCCCCAAGTCTTTAGGAGGCCGTGAGGAAGTATCTTTAAGCCCCCGTGCAGTCCTCGCGCCGAATCTGCCACCATCCGCTTTGTGAAATCGTAGATCGCTCCGAAACAGCTTTGTTCATCACCTCCCTAGCTGCTCCATCTTCGCGGCGTTCCACACTCGCTCGTACACGGGTTATGTACCTGTTATGCTGTCTATGAAATTGTCAAAGTGCTGTTGAAGGTGGAAAACTTGTCCTTCTATTAACTCTGACAAAAAGAGCAAAAAACGAGCGCACCAAACGAAACTTTTTCAAAAATACTTTGCCAGCTGCTTCAGACCGCGCCGGATGCTGTCACGGACACGGCTTGGGTCTACACCCTCCGCTACTGCTATTTCGCTCACACGCATACCCAGGTAATACCGGGCATAGATTCGCTTAGCCTGCTTCTCCGGCAGAGCCATCACAGCGGCATAGAGCTGTTCCCGCAGCTGCTTTTCTTCCAGGAGCATTTCCGGCGTCTGGGGCTTCAGCAGGATCGCATTTTCAATGCCGTTGTCGCAGTCCAGGGAGTAGTGCGCCTTATAGCGATACATCCTCCGGTCATAGGCAGCCTCTACACGCTCAGCGGCTCGAATCGTCTCCAGCACATCTTCGGTTACTTCTACAAAGTGATCGTTTTTGTAAACATCGGGATATAAGTCCTTAAGATTGACTTTCTTCATTATGTACCTCCATTTCAATTCACGGGCGATTGACGAGTGAATAGAAAGGAGGCGGGGATCGGCAGCGACATACTTCGGGAGCCTTCCCGAAAAATCGACAATAAAAAGCGCCAGCTCCCTGCAATGGGAAACCGGCGCGACAAAAACACCTATTATTCTGCTTTAGTAGGAATGATAATGCCGATAGGTAGTCATACCTCCCCGGAGGAGGGGCAAGGCTTTTTTTAATTGGTGCAGCTCATGGGTACTATGAATAACGAAAATTGACATGGCGGTATCCTCCTAAATACCGCCCTCCTGATTGCATGAGCATCGATCCGAAAATCAAAAAGAAACGGCGGCTCTGATCTTTTCAAAGCCGCCGCTTCTTAGGCGCATGGAAATGTGTCTGCTGTGCGACGGCTTTTTTTCTTTTGCCGTCGCCCGGCAGAATGTTATTCAATATTCTGATACACTTTATTGCAGACTACTATAATCAATTTCTCATTATTTCAATGACGGACTGCTTCTTCCACGAGTGAATAAGTAATATAGTCATCAAAACTTCGAGTAGTAACATTACAGTAACAAATAGTAAAAAGGCTCTGGTTGGAAATACAAATCCTGTAGACATTCCTGCTTTTTCAAGAAAAGTACCGATCATATATCCTCCAGGTATTCCAATAATAATAGTCATGAAAAGTGAAATTCCAGTATTGAAAAGCCCTTCTATCATAAAAGACTGTTCTAACTGTTTGTTTGTCATACCAATAGATTTTAGGGTTCCCATTTCTTGTTTCTGCGATAATAGGTTTGTAACAGTGAGATTAATTTGATTGATTACTGCAAACACCCATAGAATAGCCGAAATGATATAGGCTAAGGTAAAACCAGCTTGGTTATCTTCTTGATGTTCTTTTGTAAAATCTTGAAGGGTCTGTAAGCTAACTTCATCGTTCCCAGCAATTAAAGAACGAATTTTATTCTCCGCTTCCTGTATGCTTTCAGGCTCAGTCTGTACTTCTATCGCATAAGTGCAATCGTAACCAACAAGTTCATGCATCATTTTTTCGGGCATCCTAAAAATATAGCCACCCATTCCATCATTACTGGAGGTGATTGCACCAATTTTGAATGTTTTTGTTATTGTTTTACCACTATTATTTTTGAAATTAAAGGTCACAGTATTCCCAATTTGAGGTTTCCAATGGTAAACATCATAGACACGATCAGGATCACTTACAATTAACTCCGTGTTTTCTGTTATATTCCCCGATACAATAGCTGTGGTTAAGGAATCCATATCTTTTTCATTGTATCCCATCAACAAGGTTTCATCAGCAACATCATTGCTTGTTGAAAATTCAGCTGGTAATATAGCGTAGGTAAACACATTACGAACACCATCCATAGTAGCAATGTTTCTATTTAGATCAGAAAAATATTCTTTGCGTAATACTGCATCTAAATTCTCACTATCATTTTCTAAATCTACACTGATTTTGAAATCCCCATGTCGTATATCCCAGTAACGAGCCATACTTTCTGCATTAAAAGAACTTTGATAACTCGCTGCAAAAAAGAAAATAATTCCGCATAGCCCCATTGAAAGTATCGTCAATACTGATTTTTTGCGATTCCTAAAAAAGCTGATTTTAGCTAAATATGCAGGTGTAATACGATGTCTTTTATGACTACGATAATTGATCGTTTCTACCTGATTTTTCAAGGCGGCTATCGGAGATACATTGGCAGCAATTCTTGCTGGCTTACGAACACTGATATATACAAGAAGTATTCCAAAAAGGCTTGCTCCACACAAAGAAACAGCAAAGGCAAATACAGACCATCCTTTTGATTGCAAGCAATAGCTGATAATCGTTCCCACTATGCTACCAATTAAAATGCCCGGAGAAGCAAGAATATAGCCTTGTTTAAGCACTATTTTATAAATCTGCTTTTTACTTGCTCCTATGGTTCGTAATTGTCCGAACTCAGCAACCTTTTGACCAACCGAAATGTAAAAAATACTGTAAATTACAAGTGCAGCAGCTAAAAAAAGAATTCCTGCAAGCACAATATATGCCGCATAATTACTAACCGAAAGCCCCGTGTTGACATAATCATAATAGCTGCTGACTGTCCAATCTTTTAACCCTGTGTTTTCCGAAATTTGGGATAATAGTTCCTCTGCTTCGTCTTTGGTAAAGGTATCGGCATTCTCAAGCCACACATATCCATTCAGTAAATCATTTCCCCTTAACTCCTGGCATTTTGCGAAAGAAACAAAAACAGGGTAAGCAGAAGCATCTTGGTCATGATATATGCCAACAATCGTATATTTTTTTACGGTCCCGTCTAAATTTAACTGGATTGTAGTATTGATTTTGGCAGGGACATTTTCACCTTCAAAAAAGGCATCTGTAACCGCAATTTCGTTTGATTGTTCTGGATATTTTCCCTCAAAATCTGGTATTAAATTGAACATCGTGTCATCATAGTAAATCAATGACAACTCTTTGGAATTTTGTTCAACTGTTTTAATGTTACACGAAAGACCTATACTTTGAACGCCTTCTTCAGACGACAAATTTTCTTTGTCTTTTTGCGTAATATCAAAGAAAATTCCCTGATGTAATCCTGAAACCTCATTTTGGTTCTGATGAATAATATTTTGAACTGTCAGCAAAGACATCATAATCATTGCAACGGCGACAACAATCGCAGAAATACAGAACAAATTTTTCTTCTTATCAAAAGCTATACTTTTTTGTGCCATATTTTTGATTACAGCACTGGTATCATTTTCAAAAGGCCAAATCATAGTTCCATACCTCCGGTTATTTTTCCATCCTCAATCCGTATGATGCGGTCTGCAAGACGGGCAATATCATCATTATGAGTAATCATAACGATTGTTTGATGAAATTCCGCACTGGTTCGTTTGAGTAAGCCAATAACATCACTGCTCGTCTTACTATCAAGGTTGCCGGTAGGCTCGTCGGCCAGTACAATAGCTGGTTTGGTAATCAGTGCGCGGGCGATTGCCACACGCTGCTGCTGGCCGCCGGAAAGATTGTTCGGCATATTATTCAGTTTATCTTCCAACCCCAGCATCATTACAACATTATCCATAAACTTCTGATCTACAATGTCTCCATCCAATTCCACAGGTAAAACGATATTTTCATAGACATTCAGCATTGGAACAAGATTATAATTTTGAAAAATAAAACCTATATTTCGACGGCGAAAGATGGTAAGCTGTTCGTCGTTCTTCTTTGCCAATTCTTCGCCCCTGACAATCACAGTTCCACTGGTAGGTGTGTCCAGTCCGCCCATCATGTGAAGAAGGGTGGACTTGCCGCTGCCAGAAGTTCCTACAATAGCCACAAACTCTCCATCCTCCACAGAAATATTAACTCCATCAAGGGCGCGAGTAATGTTCGGCTCTACACCGTAATACTTTTTCAGGTCAATCGTCTGTAAAACGCTCATATTCAAAACTCCTTTCAAGGCTTCCTTTTTATTGATAATGTCATTGTAAACCTCAAATGTCCGCGAAATGTTACAGCAGCTAAAAAATTTCATTGAAAATCGGGGTGAAATGTTACAACACTCGGACATTTCAAAAAAATCTACGGCGGGCAGCCGAAAATGGCTGTCCGCCGCGTTCTATTTTGTAGGCAGCATAATGGAAAATGCCGAACCCTTGCCCAGCTCCGAAACCACTTTGATATAGCCGCCCTGCCGCGTTACAATCTCGCGGGCCAGATACAGACCAATGCCCACGCCCTGCTGTTCGTGTACTTCTTCCTCACGATAAAAGCGTCGGAAGATGGCGGCTTGATTGCTTTCGGAAATGCCCTTGCCGGTGTCGGCTACTTTGATCTCCATATACATTTCCCACAGCACCACCGACACAGAAATTTTCCCGCCTGCCGGGGTGTACTTCACCGCATTGTCCAGCAGGTTAAAGAGGGCTTCGGATGTCCACTTGCTGTCATGGGAAACGGTCAAATCCTCCTGGCAGTCCACGGACACGGCGATTTCCTTTTTTTCTGCTGCATACACAATCCCACTCATGGCCTGCGCCACGGTATCAAAGAGGCGGCCCGGCTTCTTATCCAACTGGATCACGCCCGTTTCTAAACGGGAGGTTTTCACAAGGGCTTGAAAGAGAAAGTCCAGCTTATCCGTCTGGTTGCGGATTCCCCAGATAAAGTCGGTACGCTCCGCTTCGGGCATGGGCTTTTCCAGCAGAGTGTCCGTCGCCATTTTTAGATTGCTGACCGGCGTTTTTACCTGATGGGAAATATCCGATACAAGGGTCTGTAATTCCCGCCGTTCCTTGTCCACCCGACGACGGTTCTCCTGCATGATTTGATACAATCGGGACAACCGATGGCTAATGCGAGCAAATTGCGTTTCCTGTTCTTCTAATAGAATCGGTTCTTCATTTCCACTAATCATGCTGTCGATTGTTCTGCACAAATCAGAGGTAAAGGATACCAATCTTTTTGCAAGTATTTGTGTGTAAACCACAAACCATATAAGTGTACATAGCAACAACAATATTCCAGCCAGCAATACAGCTGTTTGTTTCGTAAAAATGAATATGGTCAGAGTAATGACTATTATAGAAACTGCCTGTCCCGCCATAATCCAACTAAATAGATGCTTTACCGAGAGGTTCTTAAACTTCATTTTTCCTCGCCTCCCGTCCATTGATAGCCCATGCCGTAAACGGTTTTGATGTATGGCACACCTCCGTCGGCTTCAATCTTGCTTCGAATCCGGCTGATGGAGGTTGTCAGGGTGTGTTCGTCTACAAACCTCTCGTCTATATCCCACAGCTTTTCCAAAAGCTGCCCACGGGTCAGCACTTGCCGGGGATTTTTACGGAACAGGTTCAGCATTTTGTACTCCATCGGGGATAAGGTCAGGGGCTTGCCGTTTAAGGAAGCCGCCTGCTCCGAGAAGTCCAGAAACAGCCGCCCGTCGTCATAAATGTCCTTAGCCGGTTTGTGGTGTTCCAGCATGGTGAACATGGCTTTGATTTTCCGCTGCAAGGCTCCGATTACAAAGGGCTTTGTAATGTAATCCACCGCACCCACCTCATAACCCCGTATCTGGTCGCTCTCCTGATCGTTGGCGGTCAGGAAAATTACGATGGTGTCCGGGTGCTGGGGCTTTATCAGTTTGCACAGCTCAAAACCGTTCCCGTCCGGCAGGTTGATGTCCAGCAGCACTAAATCAAATTCCAGCTGGCGGATGGCATCGGCTGCGCTTCTGGCATTTAAGGCAGAAGTCACGCCGTAGCCGTCTGCGGTCAGATTATAGGCTAACATTTTATTCAAAAAACTGTCGTCCTCGACAATTAAAATTTGCTTCATATATCCTCACTTCCTTTGCTTTAACAAATAGTATAACATGCAAATATCCGCGAAATGTTACAGCGGACAGATTTTTTCAAAAAATTATCCACCTATATTATAATTTGATTCAGTTAATGATACAAGGATGGCATTCAAGTCTTCTTAAAAAATCAGCATAATCAAGCCTATTGACCGGCATAATAAGGTTATTCCTTTGTGCAAATCGGCACGATAGAATATACTTGAGGTGAATGATTATGCCGATTGATGATTTGACCGCTTTGGGGCAAAAAATGCGGGAAGCCCGAAAGAATAAAGAACTGACACAACAGGAACTTTCTGATCTGAGCCATGTTTCTGTAAAGCAAATCGCCAATATCGAAAAAGGGAAAATGAATCCTTCCTATTTGATTTTGAGAGCATTGGCAAAGGTCCTGCACATCTCTTTAGATACACTTATAAATCCAGATGTTTCTCTGGAGGATGAGGGTGTCAATCAGATGAAAATGCTTTATTCCAGCTGTCCGCCAGAAATGCGTGAAACCCTGCTGCATCACACCCAGGAAACGGTGAAAGAACTGACAGAGTTGTCCGAGAAATTTGAAACGAATTGAGCCAGTGAGTGAAATTTAACGATTCTCTCACTGGTTCTTTTCATTTTCGGAGAAAAGAGGCAAGCAATGCCTGTGTTAATACACACAGGCCCGCAGAGAAGAAAATCCCTTTGTGATTTTCCTCTCCACTTGCTTGTTGAGGGCAGCGCCCCCAAGCCCCTTTGAACACAGAATTTCATTCTGTGGCTGCGCGTTCTGCGAACGCTTTTGACCAGGACCAGCTTACCGCTGGCCGTGGTCTTTTTCTTTTTCAACATCCTGTTCTACCTCCATTTTCAGCACTCGATCTACATTCGCTTTTGCAGTCAAAAGCTCCCTCATTTCTTCACGGGAGCGCCGATACTCGGAATAAGTCTTTTTCTTTTCTTCCAGCAATTTTGCGTACTCTGTCTGTAACTCTTTGACCTTTGGCAGCTTCTTGACGCCCATCTCATCAAAGGCATTCTTAGCAGCCTGGTGGAGCAGAATTTCTTCCTCATGTTCCTCCCGGAATTTCTTAGAGTAACTCGCCTTGCGGTATGCCACATAGACCTCACGGGTCTTGGCATAATTTACGATGTGAGTACGCAGAACAGCAATCTCTACCATGCGCTTTTCAGCCGCTTTGATCTGCGCCGAAAGTTCATTGTGATGTGCCGTGGCAGCCGCAGCCTTTTTTTCCAAAACCGCATACTCCAGCAGATTGTTCTCTGACAGGTAATTCATGGTCTGCGCCATTTGTTTCAGATTAAAAACTTTAGCCCATCGAGCATAGCCAGCACCTTTTCCAGCCTGCAATTTTGCCTGAATGTCCACCAGCAGATTGACCTTCGGCGGCTCTGCCTGTGTGACTGTTTTCTTTCGCGGGGTATGTGCTTTCTTCCCTAAGAGAACTGCCCGCAAATCTTCCAATCCATATCCTTCGCCCAGACTGTCCATGCGGGCGGCTTTCTCCCAACCAGAGAGCTTCAGTCGATACGATTTTCCGCGCTTTGAGACTTCGCAACCATACTCTTGCAACAGCTTCAGCAGTTCTTCAAAGTCAGCAGGACTTTGTGATAGTGCGTTGTCAATCGCCACACGAAGCAGCTCTCGGTGAGAGGGCTTTGCCTGATCGCCCAGCCATTTATTATAGCTCTTTCCGTGAAGTTTCGGATTCTCTGCAATGGACAGTCCATTCTCAATACAGATGGTGTCACTTAGCCGACGAACCGCCTTGGTGCTGCCCCAAAAATTGCGGAACTTCCGGTCATATTCTAAGTTGACCGATGACCAGATAATGTGATTATGAACGTGGGCTTTGTCTATATGAGTGCAGACCACAAAAGCATGATTCTCTTTTGTGAATCTCCTGGCAAATTCCACTCCCAGCCGGTTGGCTTCTTCCGGGGTAATCTCACCGGGGCGGAAGGACTGACGCACATGATAGGCAATCACATCATCTGTGCCACGCACTCGTCCGGTAGCGGCAATGTACTGCCGCTTTGCCAGAAGGAACTGCGCATCCGCAGTCCGGCTGTCACACGCATAGCCGGTAATGAGCCTGCCGTTATCTGTTTTCTTTGGATTGGCCACATAGTCGATGATGTCACTGATCGCCCGACTCTCTGTGCGGCCTTTGCCGACATGAAGCGGCATGATTCTTGTAGTTGCCATAAAAAGCCCTCCTCTCAAAATATTTTCTCTGAACTCTTTGTGCCTATCGTTGAAATAAACTCTCCTTATGGGTATAATATAAAGAAACTACCAATACCTCAAAGGAGGGATTTTATGATAGAACAGCTAATTGCTGAAGCAACCGAATGTGATTTCAAAGTTGCACTTGAAATAAAAAAACCCAAAAGCTGGTTAAAAAGTGTCAGTTCCTTTTCTAATGGAATCGGCGGAACTCTGTTTTTCGGAATCTCTGATGACCGGAAACCTATTGGCTTGTCCGATGTTCAAAAGGATGCTGAGGCAATCAGCCGCTTAATCAAAGAACGAATCACACCATTACCTCAGTTTATCTTAAAACCATTACAGGAAGATGGTAAAAATCTATTAGCTCTGGAGGTTTCTCCCGGCCGCAGCACCCCATATTATTACAAGGCAGACGGAGTGATGGAAGCATATATCCGTGTTGGAAATGAAAGCGTAATTGCCCCGGATTACATTGTAAATGAATTGATCTTAAAGGGAACCAATCAGTCCTTTGATACCCTAACAACAGACGCGGTAAAAAAGGATTACAGCTTTACACTTCTGGAAGCAACCTATCTGGAACGGACCGGTCTCCGCTTTGAGCCATCCGATTATGTTTCCTTTGGTTTGACTGATAAAAATGGACTCCTGACCAATGCCGGAAAACTCATGACCGATCAGCACACGGTTTATAACTCCCGTATGTTCTGTACCCGGTGGAATGGCTTTGAAAAAGGCTCTATCTTTGATGATGCATTGGACGATAAAGAATACGAAGGGAATCTGATTTATCTACTGAACAGCGGCAGTGAATTTATTCGCAATAATTCCAAAGTCCGTTTTGTCAAAAAGGCACAGTATCGTGTAGACAAGCCGGATTATGCTGAACGAGCTGTGACAGAGGCTCTTGTTAATGCGCTTATCCATCGTGATTATATTGTGCTTGGCAGCGAAATCCATATTGATATGTTTGATGATCGGGTGGAAATCACATCTCCGGGCGGTATGTTTGGCGGCGGCTCAATTCAGGAATACGATATTTACAGTATTCGTTCGATGCGACGAAACCCTGTGATTGCTGACCTGTTCCACCGCATGAAGTACATGGAACGCCGTGGAAGTGGTCTGCGCAAAATCGTCAGTGAAACTGAAAAGCTGCCTGGATACACAGAGGCATATAAGCCCGAATTTTCCTCAACAGCGACAGATTTCAGAGTTATTTTGAAAAATGTGAATTACATCATGTGCGGTGCTTCCGCACATGATACAGCACATGATGCCGCACATGATACATCTGTGATCAGCAAGCAAAACTTGCTATTGGAATTTTGTGCAGACCCTAAAAGTCGAGATGAAATGCAAGCATATATTGATGTTTCCAGCCGTTCTCACTTCAGCAAATATTACCTCAAGCCTTTATTATCTTCTGGTAAACTTGAAATGATGTTTCCAGACAAACCCAAAAGCAAAAACCAGAAATACACTACCGTTCATTCCAAATAACCAAGAAGCAGGGCACTGGGTCTCATCTCCCATTGTCCTGCTTCTTTTCATTCCAGATTTATTCACATCATTTACCCATACATCCAATCCTGGATCGCAAATTTCAAATCCTGCACCTTACCCAACAGCCAGATCGCCGCAAGCGGCAATCCCATCGGGCTAATCAAAAAAGCTATAACCAACAAAATCACACCATTCTGCGGGAAATAGGTAATAATCACAGCCGCGCCAAGCAGAGCAATTACCGTGCTTAGTAGACCAAGCACCAGACTGGATATGTAGATCAGCCCCGTGCAGAGCCAAACAAAAAGCGTCAACACCAAAATGACTGGTGCAGTTATGATCATCAGCAGACATTTCAAAAGGTATACTAATCAGCCCTAAAATACCAATAGTTAAAAATACAATACTATAATTTCTATCTTTTTTGAAAGAAGTTTTATTGTTATCAATTTTTTCAACAACGTCTCCTGACTTTAACATTTCATCAACTGGAATATCAAATTTCTCACTTATTAGAATAAGTGTATTAATATTTGGAACAGAGACTCCCATTTCCCATCTAGACACCGCCTGTCTTGTTACTCCTACCATTTCAGCAAATTGTTCCTGAGAAAGCTTGTTATCTTGCCTTATCTTAAGAACTGCCTTTGCAATGTTTTGATTACTATCTTTTACTTTCCTCCTCCTTTTGTTTGATTGTATTATACAGTTGATATACCATTTGGGCAAGCAATACAACTTTACATTTTCGCAATTAACTATTGCTTTTTGTTTTTTCATTTATATAAACTTCTTATTTCCATTTTTTCTGTAAATCGGCTTATATATGAAGCAGTCATTTTTAGAGCAAGTTTCGCAATGTCAGACAAAAACCCCTCCGGGATTTTTTCTGCCTTGCAACTTGATGGGGATTTCGTTTCCCCATACCCTCGACCGCAATCAAAGATATGCGTATTGGTTCCCATTGCCATGGTCACAGCGTGATGATTCTTCATCACTTGCTTTCACAGCAAGCTGTAATTTTTTTCTTTCCTGTGTGGAACCTATATGCAGAAAGGAGTATCTAATGACACGACCACAAAAAGAATCTGATATGAAACGGGAACACCGGGTAACAATCCGACTGACTGATACAGAATTTTCTATTATAGAAAATACGGCAGAACAGGCAGACATGACTATTTCCGAATATATGCGAAAACAAATTATGGAGGGACAGGTCAATACTAAATTTGAGATTGTTGCAGATGTCAAAGAAATAAAAAAGCTGATTGGTGAATTGGGTAAGATAGGAAGCAACCTCAATCAGATTGCCCGATATTTTAATCAAGGTGGAATTATCTCCTCAGAAATGAGAACAGAAATAAAAAAATCTCTCCGGGATATTTATGAAATGAAATATGAAGTGATGAGAATGGCAGGTGATTTCCGTGGCAGTGATTAAACATATCGCAAGCAAAAATGCTGACTATGGAGAATCTGAACGGTATCTCATCTTCCAGCATAATGAATACACCCAAAAGCCAATCCTCGATGATGAGGGACACATGATATTACGAGATGAATATTACCTGAATGGTCTAAACTGTGATCCGTTTACCTTTGCATCTGAATGTCAGGAACTAAACAGCTATTACCATAAAAATAAAAAGTTCAATGAGATCAAGTCTCATCATTACATTATCAGCTTTGACCCGAAAGACAAAGAGGAATGTGGACTGACCGGTGAACGGGCACAGCAGCTGGGACTGACTTTTGCAAAGAAGAACTTTTCTGGTCATCAGGCTTTAGTCTGCACACATACAGATGGTCACAACGAAAGTGGCAATATCCATGTACATATTGTGATCAACAGCCTTCGGAAATATGACGTACCCCAAGAACCCTATATGGAATTTGACTGTGAATCAAAAGCCGGATATAAACACCACCTAAGCACAGCCTACCTTGCTCACTTAAAACAAGATGTTATGGACATGTGCCAGAAAGAAGGTCTGCATCAAGTTGATCTGCTCTCTCCTGCTGAAAGGAAAATCACGGAAAAAGAATACTGGGCACAGCGTCGTGGACAGGAAAAACTTGATAAGCTCAACCAGAAAATGCTTGAAGACGGCATCACTCCAAAAGAGACTCGCTATCAGACAGAGAAACAGTTTCTCCAGGATGCTATTGATGATGCTGCAAGCACCGCCAAGTCACCAGAAGAGTTTGCACAAATCCTCGATAAAAAATATCATATCATCTTCAAGATCAGCAGAAACCGGTACAGCTATCTTCATCCAGGCAGAAAAAAATATATCACTGGACGTAATCTCGGAACACGATATGAAGAGGATTTTCTATTACAGACATTTAAGGAAAATGCAAAATCACTCTCTGATAGGAAAATGAAAATTGAAGAACCGCAAGTTACAGCTACTACAAAAGATTTACAGACAGCACTTTCCCCTGATGCTTCCGATATTCCTGTACCGTTCATTTTCATAAAATCAAATCTCCGACTTGTGATAGATTTACAGACCTGTATCAAAGCACAGCAGAGTGAAGCCTATGCTCAAAAAGTCAAACTCTCCAATTTAAAACAGATGGCTCAGACGGTTGCCTATATTCAGGAACATGGATATGACTCTCTTGAAGATTTCCATACTGCACTTGACCAGGCATCTGATCAGACCAATGCCGCCAGAAAATCTTTAAAGAATACAGAACAGCAGCTTAAAGATGTGAATGAGCAAATACATTTTACCGGACAGTACCTTACATACAAAAACGTATATGCCGACTACCGCAAGAGCCGCAATAAGGATAAATTTTACGAAGAACACCGGGCAGAGCTTTCTCTTTATGATACAGCTCTCCGAACACTGAAAGAAAAATCTGCCAGAAATAAGATTCCTTCTATGAAAGCCCTCTATGCTGAAAAAGACCGGCTTATTGAATTGCGAGATACACAACGGGAAAATTTTTCTAACCACCGGGATTATGAACGGGAGCTTCATACCGTTTCCGCTAATATTGATATAATCCTTGGGAAGAGTCACGAGCAGGAACAGTTCCAAAAGAAAGAACCTAATTTGTGATTTTTTTTATATAAGCTTCATTAGTTATGGGTAGCATTTTTTATGCTTCTCTCTACCCATAACTAATTCGCAAGCACTCTTCTCAAATCAATTTAGGGTAATGCTCCGAAATATATTCTTGCATAAATATTGGATCAACCGATATATTCATTTCTTTTCCTCTTTGATTCGCTTGATCATGTTCTTTTTCAAATAAAATTGTATCATTCGGAAGTATATTTAACAATTTTTCATATACCTCTATATCTTTTTTATCTTTTGTCCTAACACTAAAGGGATTAATACAAAATATGCCACAATAATTTTCTAATTTCCATGGATCAAATCCTTCTATTTTTCGTATATGTCCTTCAACTATATTCGTTAAGTAAATAACATCAACTGTATCAAAGTCATTGTGTTTTACATCCTTTCCACTTTTATCATAAAAACTATTTTTAAAATCTTCTGTAAAAATTCCTGTAAATGGATTATATATATATCCCCAATAATCTTGCATTTGCTGCGAAGAAACAGATATAACCAATACATTTATAGAATTTGCTTCATAATTAAATTTTGTTTGACAAGATCTTAAATATTCTATCACTTTATTATCATTTATTTTGGATATATTATAACCTGTATACATTCCGTCTGGCTTATTGATTATTTGAGGAAAAACTTCTTTTTCTAACTTATCAATATATGTTTTTTGTGTATCTTTATTTTTAAAACTGCGAAAAGGTATGTTAACTCCCAATACTTTATCATCATCTTCTTTTACTTGTTTCGGTGTTTTTATTTCAATGTTAAATTTATATCCATATTTTAAAAGCTGTATATCAACATCTGTATTTTCTTGATTTTTTAATTTCTTATCCATTTCGTAAGTATAACTATTTTTAATAGCATAAAGCCAAAAGACCATCTCGGATAACCCCTGTAAGCATTGATCCCTGTCATAGCCAGTTCTAATTCGTAATTTATCGCAAAATCTCTTTACCGCTTTATTATTTTGAAGAACTCCCGCTTTATATAATACAGATATATTTTCCCAAAAAAGACTAACTGACTCATTTGTCATATTTTCCATTATAATATGCTCATTTTGATTTTTTAAATATCCGTATATCTTATTTATTACTTCATTTTCTGTCATAATATTTATATCTCCTATTTAAAGCTTGTATATTTAAACTTCTCAAAATTCATACACCTATTATACAATCTCTCATTTCTTTTTTTCAACAAAAATGGCCCTGCCACATAAGTAGCAAGACCACTTCCGTTGAAAATTACTTCTTCTTCCTTTCCATCTCTTCTTCCACTCCCCTTTGTTGCTGTGGTTGTCCTTTTCCCTGACTGGCTATCTTTTGCTGATGCTTGCGAAGTCGTTTCAATACTGATCTCCGGGGAGCATTTTTATCTTTTTTCTTCGGAGTATTGTTCATCAGTCCATCAATCATGTTGTAGTTGGCTTCTTCTGCCATCTCTGCACTACGAAGATATTCTCCGTTGTCCATGACCTTCTGCCAGTTTGCCAGCTCTGGTTTCTTTTTCTGCTGTCCTTGTGGCTGTTGTGTCTGATTCGGCTGCATTTGTGATTGCACCTGCTGTTGTCTTTGTTGTTCCTGTTCTTTTGCTGCCTGTTGCTGCATAAAGGTCTGAATGTTCCGTCTTGCTTCTTCGTCAAAGCCATTGTAACAGTCATTCATAACTACTGCTCCATCTTCACTGAGAATCACATAGGCGGCTCTTGTCCCATACTCTTCATGTTCCATCAGAAACCATTTCTTCTCGTTCATCAAAATATAATCCTGGGCAAGCCATGTTCCTTTCTTTCCTTCGATTTCATATCCGGTTGTATCAATGGAAAGTCTGGTATCAGAGGAACTTTTGATTGTGAGAAATTCTGGAACGATAATGAATCCATCTTTATTAATATAGTAGGCTGTGGTTTTTCCCTCATCCGTGATTACCAGAACATCGCTACATCCGATGGAATGACCTTTGAAGTTCTTCGGTCGCTGTTTCTGCAGGCGTATTTTTATATCCGCCGGAGTTTCCCCCGGCTGGATTCTTCCAATGTACACCTGCTGATAGTTCTCAATGCTGACGCTCTTTCCTTCGCTTCTCAGCTTTTCATAAGAACGGAAACGAACATCACGATACTCTGGTGTTTCTTTTACCTGATATACTGCACACTGACTTGTTCTCATTCCTCGTCCTCGTCCTCCTCTTCCAATTCCGCTTTATAATCTTCCAAATCCATAAGAAAAATCTCATAGCCTTCATCACTCATGCAGAACAGCTTTCTTATAGTATTGCAGACCAGCCCGATCATATCCGCATCCCCTTTCAGAAATGGAATGATATTGTCGATGGCTTCCATCGTATCATTTCTGTTGCCTTTATCAAACATTGCGGTCACTAAACATTCGTCTGTATCAAAGTTCATTGCCAGATCCATCATAATTCTACCTCCCCCTTCTTACGTGCTTTGGATTTTTCAGTTGCCGTTTCTTTCTGCTCCTGTGCTTTTGCTCTTGCCTGAAACTCTTTCAATGACTGCAGCACGGATTTTTTCAGTTCTCCTTTTCCGCCCTTTGCAGGCTCTTTGTTTTGTTCCCAGTTTGGTTCTACTGATACAGATTCTTTCTTGACTGGTGCTTCTGGAACTTCCTGTTTCACTTCCACAGTCTGTCCTGCTTCCTGCACTTTTCCATGTTTCTCATTCAGATACTTTTCCATATCGTTGATTGCTTTCTGTACCAATGGACTTTCCTTATAATGAGGAATCATATCTATCAGTTCCCTGTCTACTCTGTCCCAACACATCAGTTCGTACTCTCCAGAATAATCTTTATCCCCGTCCTGCAGATCAAAACCAATCCCTTTGCCTCCATGCATTCGTTCTGCCGGAATACTTTCATAAATCTTAATCGCTTCTTCCAGAGTAAGATTATTATGGTATTCTCCCATGACCGGAAACTCCATGCACTCTGCGACATAAAAACTGATCGTAGCTTCTGGCTGTTCCTGTTCTGGCTGTTTGTCAAAGATAGAAAGTCGCTCTGTATCTTCCAAACGGGAAAGTAAAGAACGGGCAGTTATCACATCGCTGTCTATATCGGATTCCTCGGATACCTCAAGCAGCCAGTCCTTGATAGCTTCTGTTTTCTTATTCAAAATATCCTCCGTGAGTTTTTCCACCTGTTCTTCTCTATTTTCAATCGTATCGTTATACTCATAGGTATCAACGTCATAACTAAAATTATCCAGGTCCGAAGCGAGTTTTTTAATCTCCTGCTGATCAAGGTAAGCATCTGCTTCCTTCATATATTCTGCCAGAGTGATTCTTTCTTCTGCGATAGGATTGATGTCCACCTTAATACCTGCCATTGCTATACCATGAACATTTAATTCGTTGAAGAAACTGTCTTCACGGATATTGCCACGGTAAGAAAGCACTACATCAAGGTCAGAATCTTCCCGGTAAAGGTCTTGTCTGCTTCTGGAACCATACACTCTTGCAGCAAGCAGCTCTACCTCCTGTTCCATTCCCATATCTTCTAATACTGCCTGTGCATGATACAGGACACCTCTTTCAACTTCTGTCCTGCTCAGGCTATTTAATGCCAGTTCATTTCTTCCAATCTCAGAAGTCGCACGAAGTTCCCCCTCCTGCAATAAATCCTTAGAGTGCTGGATCGTCATTTCTTCAAATTCTTTATAATCCACTTTGACACACTCCAGGTCATCCATTCTTTCACTTTTAAGGATTTCATAAGCAGCTTCTTGAATGGATGCGTCTGGATTATCATAATCACCACCCTGGATTTCATGCAGATCAGAGTCATAAAAAATAAAAGAATATCCTTCTTCTGTTGCCTGTATGGTCAGATACCCTTTACTCCTGGTAAACTGCATTGCGATTCCTTCATAGGTTTGCATTGCTTCTTCCCTGCGAAATCCTTCAAAAATACTTGCCGGGCAGTTTTTTTCTAATTGTATCCGCTGCATCTGTTCTTCCTGAACTTCTTCCACATCTGCCATCAATTCTTCATAATCCACTACTTTTGCGTCTTCCAATGAGTACCCTTTATCTTCCAAAATATCACTGGCAGCTTCATCTACATAAATTGTCGGATTGTCATAGATTCCTCCATCATCCTCCTGATAATCTTCATTGTAAAATGTATAATCATAGCCATCTTCTGCAGTCTGGATTGTAAAGTATTGTTTTCCAATCTGATATGCAATCTGTACCTCATTCCAGTCCAGCATATTTTCCATTTTATTTACCGCTTCATATATTTCCGGATTCAGCCACCCTCCAATCTGTTCATATGCATGGGTCAGCTGATCTATTCCGTTTTCACATCGGATAAAATCCATGCTTTCCTGCATTGTTTCCGTATTCTGGATACCAAGCACTTTTTCCTGATGATTTGGCAGGCGTAAATATTCCTGCATCGCTTCATCCAGTGATTCATACCGGTTTACTTTTACTACACCCTCTGCATTTACATCTTCCATCACATAAAAATTATCAACGTAATGAATCTCTGGCATTTTCAACTTTATGCCTTCTGGCAGCTGCACCTCACTGACTGCATGGAAATTAAACCGGACATCCGTTCCAGATTCATTTTTTCCTGCCATCGTTTCTTCCCAGGTATCTTTCTGTACTGCCTGTATTTCTTCGATTGTAAGTGTCTGTCCACTCCGCAGGGTTACAACAGAATCTTTCGGGAATTCCATCAAGTCATAAAGTGTTGTTCCATTTTCCTGCAAATATTCTGATACAGCTTCTAACGCTCCTGCATCAAACCCATTCCATAAATCCTCCGCTACAAGCTGTCCATTTTCTGCTACGATAATCCCTGCCACATCGGAGCCAAATTCATCATGTTCCATTAAGAAGAACTTCTCCCCCGCATATTCCTTTTCATCAACCGTATGCCATGTCCCGTTATGTCCTTCTGCTTCATATCCTCTTGTCTCTGCCGTGATTGTCACTTCGTTTTCTCCTATCGCCTGTTCTATCCTCTGCATCCGGATCTCAGCTCTTGCCATGTCGATAAAACCATCTAAAACTGCCGGGTGGCTTTCGATCACATAATCCAGGTTCAGATTTCTACCCCGGCTGACATTTTCCGGGACTTCGATATGCTCCGCCCAGTCTTTGTTCTGTCTGGAAAATCTTCTATCATGGGAAAGTTCACGGATGGTATTTGCCATAACAAAATTCATACGTTCTTCCCCGAAGCGTTCCACGACTTCTTTTGCCGCATCCTGCTTTAAGTGCAGCCCGTCAAAATTCTCCCGGATGGCTTCTTCGATTGCTTTCTTACAGTCCAGGTTTAACTTTCTGGAATTCAGATAAGCATCCACATCCCGTTCTCCCATTGCCTGTTCCAATGTTCCTTTATAAACTGGCGGATATGCCCTGACGGAATTATGTTCCAGCATATTCATTCTCTGCTGGACAAATTCTGGAAGTTCTTGAAATCCAAAAGAATCTACATAATAGGCTGTAATCTCTGCACCCCTGTTTATCACGATCACATCACTTACCGATAAGGAATGACCACGGAAATCTTCCGGTCGGTCAATATTAAAGCGTTCAAATATATTGTCTAACGTGATCGTTGGCATCCACGGTGCTGCATAAACCATCCGGTAATCCTTTCCGTCAATGGTATAGCCCAGACTCTTTGCGGATTCTATTCCCATAAACTGATAAGTATGCTCATCTCCACTATCCATCTGATAAATGGCAAACCTTCTGCTTTCTCCATGCAGAAGAAGTGTCTCATCAATCTTTTCCGCACTGTCCTGTTCCAGTTTTTCCTGTCTGGCGGCAGCTGCTTCTCTTTCTTTATGTACTTCCCATTCTGCTTCCGTAATACCAAAAATACCGTCATGTCCCAGGATTGCATTTTCTGTTTCTGCAAGAATCTGTCCTGCCTGCTCTGGATTGTCTGGATTTCCATGTAAGAGAAAAACTTCCGCACCCTCACGATACAATTCTACTGCCCTGTTTTTTTCAAGAGGATACATGTGTTCCAGTCGGATTCCTGCTTCGTGCATTTCTGTAAAACCGATCATGCCATCTGGGAAATTGTCAATCTGTGCCTGTGTTTCATTCATAAGGCTTCTCGTATTTCACTTCCCGGTCTGCGGATTGCAGTCATCATACGGTTCACCAGTCCAAGCACTTCGTCTTTGTCATCCATCTTATATGCAAAATTCACAATAAGATTTCTCTGGGAATCTGTGAAGTTTCCCGTATTGGCAGCTTCTGCCGTTTCAATCAGACGGTGGGCATACTGCATTGTTGTTTCTTCTTCAATTTCTGGTTCCTTCACTGGAAAGTTCGCCCTTGCTGCCTGGATCACTTCATACACCAGTTTTGAACCGGCTTCATCATAAGATTCTCTCATGTCCCATACCAGGTCATTCAGTCTGTCCACCTGTCCGGGAAAGGTTTCTGCATATTCACTTACAAATGCCTTTTCTTCTTCTGAAAAAATATGTCTCGGAAACTCTGCTTTTTGCACGATCATCTCTGCCTGCTCTTTCGGAGAAAGGTCAGAAAAAGAAGTAACTCCTGTGTCAGCATCATACTCCACATCATAAAAATCAATCGGATAGTTCTCTCCGTGCCCACTGCTGTCATACAGTGGTGTGACGGCAGCACCTTTTTCTTCCAGAAAACTTTCCAGAGGTTTCTCATTCTCCTCTATCTCACCACTTTCCAGAAGGCTGACATATTCTCCCACATTCTGTTCTAACTGTTCCCTGCTCATATTTTCGATCAGATCATAAGTAAACTCGGAACCCATGCTGCCCGAAAGATGCAGGATCAAATCTTCCTTATGGAAGGTATCCCGGATTGGTCTTTCCATTTCCAACTCGTGCATCTGTGCCTCGATATTCTCAATGACTTCTGAAGATGTTTTTCGGATGGTATCCATAGACGCTTTCAACGCCTTCATATCCCTGCTCTCGCACCAGCTGGCGATATAGGTAAACGAATATTCTGAAGTATCCAGACCAAAATGGTTGCAGACTATGTAAGCGATACTTTCTGCTTCCACTTCCTTTGTTGTCCGGTCTTTTAAAATCCCTTCCGCATCCATTACCTCCCGGTCATGCAGCAATGCGTGGCTCACCTCATGGACTCCTGTTTTCATGGTCTGGACATTACTCATATCTTCCTTTATCGCAATATATTTTTCTGTCTGGTGATAATAGCCTTTTGCTTCCCCTTCCACATTCATCATGCGGATCGGTACAGGAGAAATATTCTGCAATGCCTGCATGAACGTATCATAAAACTGTACACTTCCGGTAAGCTCCGGCACCTCCAGTTCTGCGATCGGTTCCCCCTCTGTCTGGCTGACATCAAACACTGTCGTTATGCGGAATCTCGGTATCACCATCTCCACAATCTCTGTTTCCGGCTGTCCATCATCCCCGATCACAGGCTCTTTTGTTACCGGGTCGATCTTTTCAATCTCCTGTTTCTCCCGGATCGGTGCTGGTGCAATGATCTGGATTCCTTTCTCTCCACGTTTTACATGGCGGTTAAACTTCTTCTGCCATGCCTGATACCCTGCCACCAGTGTTGCTTCCGGTTTCTGCATGGTGATCAACAGCGTGTTATTAAAGCTGTAATTATGGAACTTTGACATGGTATTCAGATATTCGGTATATCGCTCCGATGTAAAGATTTCCTTTACTCCCTGCTCCAGCCGTTCCGATATTTCTTTTAACTGTTTTTCTATATTATTTGCCATAAACAAACCCTCCATTTTATGTCCCCGCCAGAGAAAACTCTGACGGGAAATCTTTTATAACTCCTGTTCGTGTTTTTTCTTTGCAGCTTTCTGTACAGGTGGCTGTTCCGCTGTATTCTGCTGTGCCTTCTCCTGCTTTAAACGTTCCAGAATAGATGGCTTATGGATTCTGTCTGCGGTTTCCGGAAGTTCTTTTTCTTCTACGGCATCCCTGCTGTCTGTGCTACTTCCTTCTCTGCCAATATCCTCATCTGCCATAATCGTCTCATTGCCCTTTTCATCCATGTTCAGCAACGCATTTAACTCGGATAACCGTTCCATCTTTTCATTCAGCTCTGCTTCTTTCGGGAATGGTTTCTTTACCTCTTCCTGTGCAGTCGCAAGCTGCTGTTGTACGGTTTCCAATTTCTGCTCACTTTCCGTCAGCCTCCTGTCAATGGAAGAAAGGGTGTTATGGATACGCTGCATATTTCCTACCGGGTCTTTTCCGATCTCCAGCTTATAAGAACATTTCCCTTTGACCGTCAGTTCAAATGCATTGGAGAACATATTGTAGGAAGCAGATAACGTAAACCCATGATATTCCCCGACCTTTCCGCCGGTGCTAACGGTTTTTAGTCCTGCACAGGCAGCGATCAACGCTTCGCCTGCTTCTTTCTTATCTTCATAAAGGACATTCCCTACCGTCATGGCAAATGTGTCATTATCCTGTAAATCCACGCTTTTTACTACCTGCGAATCCACCTGCATCCCGGCAATCCGTTCTTTCAATGCACTGATCTGTACCGGGAAATTCTTTGCAATATCGGATTCCAGACGGTAAATCTGACTGGTATGGTTTGCCTTTAAGAGTTTCAGCTTACTCACCCGCACATCCAGATCCATTTTTTCCTTAATATACGGATTTCCTGTAGCAAGTGCCTTGATCTCTGCATAGGACAGTGCCGTATCATCCACATCTTCACAAGCTCTGACCGGGGATTTACTGGTCATGATCTGACTGATGAACTTCTGCTTATTCTCCAAAATCTGCCACATATACGCATCAAAAGTGTTCTCCGTCACATATCGGAATATCTTTACTTTGTCATTCTGGTTTCCCTGTCTTAAAATACGTCCTTCCTGCTGTTCCAGATCAGACGGCTTCCACGGACAGTCAAGGTGATGGAGGGCAATGAGCCTGTCCTGTACGTTGGTACCAGCACCGAGTTTTGGAGTGGAACCCATAAGGATTCTCACCTGCCCGGCCCGTACCTTTGCAAACAGTTCCGCTTTCTTTGCCTCCGTGTTGTATTCATGGATAAACGCAATCTCTTCTTTCGGGATTCCTCTGGCAGCCAGTTTGTTCCGGACATCATCATATACATTGAAAGTCCCATCCCCTTTTGGAGTAGACAAGTCACAGAAGATCAGCTGAGTTGTCCGGTCTGCTTTTCCCTCGTCCCATACCTGAAAAGCATTTTCCACACAAGTATTCACCTTGCTTTTTTCGGCATCCGGGAGAAGTTCATTTAATAGCCTCTGATCCAATGCACATTTTCTTCCGTCGTTGGTGATCTTGAGCATATTGTCCTCTGTAGGATTCACCATTCCTGCCCTTACTGATTCTGCACGTTCTGAAAATGCTGCTACCATATCCTGCTGTTCTTCACTTGGTTTTAATACTTCATTGATAAACTCTGCTTCCGGTACGGGAAGGTTCAGCATATCCGAAGTCTGAATATCTGCAGCTTCCTTAAAAATGGAGATCAGCTCTGGAAGATTGAAAAAACGGGCAAACCGTGTTTTTGCACGATAGCCCGTTCCTTCCGGTGATAATTCGATTGCGGTTACTGTCTCCCCGAACGTTGCCGCCCAGGAATCAAAGTGTCCCATACCCATACGCATGAGTGTGTCATACTGGAGATAACGCATGATAGTGTAAAGCTCCGTCATACTATTTGACACGGGGGTACCTGTCGCAAAGGTGATTCCCCTGCCGCCGGTCAGTTCATCCATGTACCGGCATTTCATAAACATATCCGAACTTTTCTGTGCATCCGTCTGTGAGATTCCCGCCACATTCCGCATTTTTGTATACAAAAAAAGGTTCTTAAAACTATGGCTTTCATCCACAAACAGCCGGTCTACGCCTAACTGCTCAAAAGTTACTACATCATCCTTTCTGGTCTGGTCATTAAGTTTCTTCATCCTCGTCTGCAGACTCTTTTTTGTTTTTTCCAACTGCTTGATGGTATAATTCTGCCCTGCCTGATGTGCTGCTTCTTCAATGGAAAACGTAATATCTGCAATCTGATCTTCCAGCATGGCAATCTGCCGTTCTTTTGAAAGAGGGATTTTTTCAAACTGCGTATGTCCGATGATCACGGCATCATAATCCCCTGTCGCAATACGGGAACAGAAACGTTTTCGGTTCGCCGGCTCAAAGTCTTTCTTCGTTGCCACCAAGATATTTGCCCCAGGATAAAGTCGTAAGAAATCACTGCCCCACTGCTCGGTCAGATGGTTTGGCACAACATAAAGATTCTTCTGTGAGAGTCCCAGCCGTTTTGATTCCATACCGGCTGCGATCATCTGGAACGTCTTTCCAGCTCCTACGCAATGAGCCAGTAACGTATTATTTCCATACAGCACATGAGCCACTGCGTTTTTCTGATGCGGCATCAGGGTGATCTCCGGATTCATGCCAACAAACTGAATATGGCTTCCATCATATTCCCGTGGACGGATGCTGTTAAATCGTTCATTATAGATCTTACAGAGATCTTCCCGTCGGTGCAGGTCTTTAAATATCCACTCCTTAAATTCCTCTTTGATCAGTTCCTGCTTCTGCTGTGCCAGCATCGTTTCCTTCCGGTTTAATTCCCGGTGTTCTCCATCGGCATCCTGTACCGTGTCATAAATCTTGGTATCCCGGAGGTTTAAGGCATCTTCCAAAAGGCGGTAGGCATTGGCTCTCTGTGTTCCGTATGTGGAAGTAACAAGAGCATTTCCGTAGCTGTCCACATTCTTTCCCATAACATTCCACTGTCCGGTCACTTCGGCATACTGGACTTTGACCTTGCTCCCTATATAATATCTTGGTGTATGGAATGTCTCTGCCATAAACCGTGTAATGTAATCCTCGGAAATCCAGGTTGCCCCAAGTCTTGCCTCAATCTCTGACGCATCCAGATCTTTTGGCTGTACCTGCTCCAAATACTGCACATTCACCTGATATTCCGGGTGATCTTCTGCAAACTGTTTGGCGGTCTGAAGTTTTTCCCTCACATTTCCAGAAAGATATTCGTCTGATGGCTCCCATTTTTCACCGATCGGGTTCTTAAAGATTACCCCTGCCAGTTCTTCGGTAAGCTCCTCTTCTGTTTTCCCGGAAAGCTGTGACATATAGGAAAGGTCAACACCTGCCCTCTCACCAATGGAAACAGCAAGAGCTTCACTGGCAGTATCCACAGAAGTCACCGTTTCTGCCCGGCGGATCGTCCGCTTGCTGAAAATATCCGCTTTCCGTTTCAGTTCTCCCTTATCATCCAGAAATTCCAGAGAAGTCAAAAGACAATAGCTGCTGTCCTGACTAAATGCCCGCTTATTGGCATTGCTGCTGAGAAGACCATATTTTGCTGTAAAGGTATCGTATTCTTCATTGAGTTTTCCCTGCAGCTTTGTGATCTGTTCATCGCTTCCCTCTTCCATCTGGCACTGGATCAGTTCATTCGTAATATCACGAATCTTCACCATCCCTTTGACACGTTCCGCTGTCATTGCCGGAAGCTCCATGCGGTTCATCACAGAGTTTTCCCGGTAATAAACTTCATCATCTACCACAGTAAAACTAAAATTCTTTACCTCCGGGTCTGCCGGGATAAAGACAACATCCTCCTCCAGCTCTGTATCCGAAAGTTCCAGTTCCTTGATCGTGCCATGGATATTCCTAATCGCTTCTTTTAACTGTTCTTCTAAGGTAATGCCTTCTTTTGGTTTTACGGTCACTTCCTGCTTTCCGTACTGGGTACTTTCTGTAGTAAAATCACCAAGCACCATTTCCGGATGCTCTGCAAAATAAGCATTAACCGAATAGCCTTCCGGTATTTCCTTTAGATTTAACCATTCCGGTTCCTCAATGGATGCCCTGTCCCTTTTCTGGAAAAACAAAATATCAGAAACAACACTGGTATTGGCATTTCTCTGAAACGCATTATTCGGTAATCGGATAGCTCCAAGCAGTTCTGCCCGGTTTGCGATATACTGTCTCACTGCCGGATTCTGCTTATCCAGCGTTCCACTGGAAGTTACCACAGCAACTACGCCGCCCGGACGGATCAGATCAAGGGATTTTGCAATAAAATAATCATGGATCATAAAATGATGCCGGTCATATCTTCGGTCACTGACCTGATACGCTCCAAACGGAACATTGCCTATCACACAGTCGAAAAAGCTGTCCGGATAACTGGTTTCCTCAAATCCCTGCACGACAATCTTATTTTTCTGGTAAAGCTGTTTTGCAATCCTTCCCGAAACCGGGTCGAGTTCTACACCGTACATATTGGCTTTGCTCATACTCTCAGGGATTAGTCCCATAAAGTTACCGACACCACAGGACGGTTCCAAAATATTTCCCTGTTTCAGTCCCATATTTTCCAGTGCTTCATACATACTTCGGATCACGGTTGGGGACGTATAAAAAGCATTTAAGGTCGATGCCCTTGCTGCACTGTATTCTTCTGGTGATAAGGTATTCTTTAACTCCAGATACTCATTCGCCCAGCTGCTGTTATTTTCCTCAAATGCCTGTGGGATACCACCCCAGCCAACATAACGGGATAAGATTTCCTGTTCTTCGGGTGTTGCCAGACGTTCTTCTTTCTCCAAAGTCTGTAACAAATGGATGGCTTCCATATTTGCCTTATACTTTGCCTTCGGACCGCCTGCCCCAAGGTCATTATCCTGAATCCGAAAATTATGCGGTTCTGTTACAATCTTTTCTACTTCCGGTTTTAAATATGGCTGGAATTCTCCCTCATATCCAAACAGTTCATTTTCTCCGGGAATATAATTGCGTCCGGTTTCCAGACACCGGAACACATCGGCAGTCGGTGCATTGCTGACTGCATAAAAATCATCATACGAATACTTTGGGAAATCTTCTGTATGGTAGGTTGATAAATGCAGTTCTGTATTGGAACGGGTCTGTGCAACCAGATCTTTTCCTTCTATTCCTTCCGGCAATACCCCTACTGCTTCAAAATGATACCCCTGATACTCAAAAACACCTTCATCCCAGGACTCCACCAATTCTTCTGCTGTTTTAGCTGTTACCTCTTCTTCTGGTTCTTTCTGTTCCTGTCCCTCAGAAGTTTCTATTATTTCCTGCTCCTGACTCTCTGAAATAGATTCTTCAGCAGTAACCTCTTCCTCTTCTATTTCCTCTACATCTGACATATCTACTACGGTCGGTTCTGTCACTGCCTTCGTATCTAAGAAATCAAACATGGTCATCTGGCGCCCGGATGGTTCCACAAAAGACGGTTCTACTTCCGGTGTCGGGAAAATCGTATAGGTTCCTTCTGCATACTGGTGAAGTTCTGAAAGAAGTTCTGTTTTCTGCTGGTAGTTTGTCCCATATGCCTCAAAATCTAATGGCAGAACTGCCAATGCTGCATCCATCTTCTGTAACAGTTCTTCTGTCTGCTCTGGATTCTCTAAAACTGCCACCATTTCTTTCCCTGGTTTTTCCCAGAAGAAATCATCCGTAAATGGTCTGTCCATCTCTTCCGGAAGACGGTCATAAAAGCGGAGTACCTTGTTCGCCATCTGTTCCCGTTCATATTCCGGCATACGAGCATAATCTTCTGCCTGCAGGAACTGGTCATTCTTGATCAGATAAGCTACTCTGTTTGCAACTTTATTCCAGGATAATAAAATTGACGTATATGGATTCCCATAAGCACCTCTTGCAAGAAACAATCCTTTTCCATCATAGTTTGCATGTGAATCATCGGCACCAGACAGTGCATGACTGCTTCCACCAATCCCATACTGTTCCTTGATAAAACCTGTCCTCGCTCTTTCATCCTCATGCAGCAGATAAAAGGAATACGTCCTGAGCCTGCCCTGTGAATACGCTCCACCTCCTGCAAGATAAGCATCAATCTCATCCTGTGTAATGAACATCGGATGTTCTTTCCAGGCAAACCCATCCCTTGCCTGATAAGGGATGATCTCATCCGCAAACTTCTGAAACTGCTTTGAGATATTTACAGGATTATAATGATGGAAACGCATAATGGAATGATTTTCCTCATAGGCTTCTGCCAGTGCATCCAGTCTTTCATTTAGTTCCGAAAGCCACTGGGAATCTTCCAATTTTTCTTCCAGATAATCCGTGATTTCCGGATAGATACTGTGAAGATGTGGCAGATCTGCTTCATCAAAGACAATCTCTGCCACCCCTTCTGCCATATCCCCTTTCATATAAGCAAGTGCCTGTGCGTGTTCCTTCAATGCGTTGTCCCTTGCCGCATCCAATACCGACTGCGGGGCATATTCTCCCTGATTTAAAAGCTGATGGATACGTCCGCTGACATCTTCCCATGATAAAAATGCCTTATCTAAAATCTGGTCTGTGACCGTATGCCCCACTGCGATCTGCATCCCGGTTTCATCAAACCAGACTGAATATTCCTTTCCATCAATCTGAAAGCCTTTTCCACCTTTACGGTATTCACGCTTTACAAACTCCGTATATTCCTCCGGTGTCTGTTCGCTCATGAAATTATAGATGATCCGGAGCTGGCTTGCTTTCCGGTTTCCTCCTGTCCGTAAGATCTCATCAACAACTTCCTCTGGAATCGGGATTTCTCCTGCATAAAGGGCAGCTGCCCTTTCCTCGATGTTCCGCCTTTGTTCATCTGCAGTTGGATATTCAGGCAAAGATAAAGCAGAGGCGATCTCTTCCTCTGCTTTACTAAATCCATCTTCTCTTGTATCTTCGACTAACTGTATACCAATTCCGTCAAGATGCTCTCTTCCGCTGTTGCCATCAGTGCGTTCATGTGTGCTGTCCATGCCATCGGATCTGCTTCCTTGTCCGGTGCCGGATTCTTCTCCAGTAATTTCTCCATCTGGCTGTCCATTCTCTCCTGTGCTGCTTTCTCGATCTGTTCCAGATGGCTGTTCAGCTTCCCGGTCAGGAACAGGCTCTGATAAAGGCTGTTCCTGTGTTCCTTCAGAAATGTCCTCCGCAGCATCCCGTATTTCCCGATCGTCACTTCTTCCTCTTCGACGGTCAGATTCGGAAACAGGTAATCTCCCTTGCGATGATATGTCAGTTCCATAATCGGTTCCTCCTTCATTTTCAATATTTTCTTGTTTTTTCGTTTCTGCATCCCGGTTTTTAGTTTCGTGCATTAACGTGGTAAAGTTATTATAATTCCTTTCATTGGAATTTTCAACCTCTTTTCTCGCTTCTTCCAGAGAAATTTTATGTACGGTCTTTCCAATATCAATCAGAATACTCTCACTGAGCTGGCTTGCCGTATTTCCAAGAAAGGTGAGAACTGACAGACGGTTATAATCTGTGATATGCATGAAGTCCTCTTCTTCCAGAAGTTCCATCGGATCAAGCCCGCATCGCCTGGAAAGCAGATAGTAAACACTGTCTGTTGCCAGCTGACGGAAATCACTGCGAATCGTCACCTCGTCCAGATCTTCCAGATAAGTACCTTCTACAGCATATTCCAATCCGTCCAGGTATTCCTCCAGATTATCACTGACCATTTCCCTTGCGACTGCCATCAATGCATCCTGCAAAGTTGCTGTATCCTTTTCTTCCAGAGCATAGACCTCTGCCAGATGGGTGAGGATCTCTTCTCTCTGGTGTTCCTGCATCTGCCAAAGATACGGGCTTCTGCCCCCGGCTACCATGTGGGTATCCGAAATATCAAACACATAACGGAGTCTGGTATGCTGTCCTGTTTCATCAAGCAGGGCGATTCCCCTTGCACCACGGTTCACCCATCGGAACATCTTTTCATTCCATAATTCCAGTGATGCACAGGCCGTTGCTTCCGGATGCTGTGCATGGATCAGAAGCTGGTCTGAAAAAGAATAACGATATAACCTTGATGCTGTGTCCATATAATCCATCCAGTCTCTGGGGGAACCGCTCACTGATACAGCATGTTCCTGTGCCAGATCCCGGATGTCCTGTAATTTAGACATATCGCTTTACCTCCTTGTCTTATTTCTTTTTCTTCTTTGGGAATTCCAGATGGAATCTCGGCTTGCCATCCTCCAGTGTGAGTAACAGATCTGCATCAAATTTCATATCTTTCTTTTTAGAATACAGACCATTTACATGGGTACAAGCCTTATCAAGAAGTTCTCTTGCCATCTTTTTATCCAGATTTTTCGCCATGCTTCCTAAGAAACGGTTTTCTTTCCAAAGAACAAAATCACACTGACGGCTTGAACAGTAAAAATTCTGTTTCCCCTCAAAAACATCACAACCACAGACCGGACATTTGCCGATCACTTCCCTCGCAGTCTGGAATCTTCTGCGTTCCTCTTCCGGTATCTCCCTGCATACCTCTAAAATCTTACGGACAAGAGAAGTAATCTCTCCCATGAACTGAGTATCTGTAATCTGTCCCTTTTCCATCATCAACAGCCGGTTCTCCCATTCCGCAGTCATTACTGCTGATTTCAGATACTCTGGCATGACCTTTACCAATTCCTTTCCCTCGGTACTTGGTAATATCTGCTTACCCTTTCTCTGTGCATAACCGGAAGAAACCAATTTTTCAATGATACTTGCCCTTGTTGCCGGAGTCCCCAGCCCTTTCTTTTCTGTTTCAGAATCAAACTCCTTATTACCGGCTGTTTCCATTGCAGCGAGGAGCGTATCTTCATTGAATGGTTTCGGCGGAGAGGTATAATGTGTGGTTTTATCCGCTTTTACTGGAAAAAGCCTCATTCCTTCTTCATACCCAGCAGGAATCGAAGTCTCTTTTTCCTTTCCCTCCACTGGTTCCGCTTTGACATACAGATGTTTAAATGCCTTTTCTACTTCCTTAAATCCCATCTGTACTGGAATCTTCCCTCTGGCTTTAAAATCATGTTCCTGGCACTTTACCGTAATATCTGTCTGCTCATACAGATATTCTTCTCCGGTTGCCTGTACCAGCTGCTGACAGATCAGCATCATCAGATTCTTTTTATCTGCTGGTAAATCAGCAATTCCTTTCTCCACGGCTTCTTTCGTCGGAAGAATCGCATGGTGATCAGATACCTTTGCATTGTTGATTACCCTTTTTATGCCATGCCCCAACTGTCCATAATCTACAAATGGAAGTAATACTGGCATTTTTCCTACCAGTTCCTCTACCGAATCTTTCATATCCTCCGTTACAAACTGGCTGTCTGTTCTTGGATAAGTAACCAGCTTTTCTTCATATAATTCCTGTAACATATCCAGTGTGCGTTTCGCTGTATATCCAAAGTAACGGTTGGCTTCTCTCTGCAGACTTGTCAGATCATAAAGTCTTGGCGGAAATGCTTTTTTATCTTCCTTCTTCATCTGTGTGACCACAGCGGTCGAACCATTACATAACGCTGCCAGCAGATCCGCAGCTTCTTCATTTGCAATGTTCTCGGAAACTACTGTAAGTTTTCCATCTGTCAGTGCTACCTTATAAAACGCTTCTTTTTGGAAATGCTCGATCCTCTCCTGCCGTTCTGCAAGCATGGCAAGGGTTGGGGTCTGTACCCTGCCCACAACCAATCGTTTAAAATATCTCGTGGTGTATGCTCTGGTTCCATTCATTCCGATCAGCCAGTCAGCCTGTGCCCTGCACACCGCAGCCATACAGAGATTCTTGTATTCTTCCTCACTTTTCATTGTCTGGAAGCCTTTCTGAATGGCGGCATCTTCCATCGAGCTGATCCACAGACGTTTCACTGGTTTCCTGCATCCGGCAAGGTCATATACTCTCTGAAAAATCAGTTCTCCTTCTCTTCCTGCATCACAGCCATTTACCAGATATTCCACATCGCTTCGGTTCATCAGACCTTTTAAGACATCAAACTGCTTCTTTTTATCCTTGGAAACTTTCAGCTTCCATACCTCTGGAAGGATTGGCAGATCATCAAACTGCCATTTTTCATATTTCGGGTCATATTTCTCTGGCTGTGCATACTCTGCCAGATGTCCTAAACACCAGCTGACGATACCGCTTTCTCCCTCCAGATAACCGTCTTCTCGCCTATAAGCGGACAGATTTTTCGCATAACTTTGTGCTACACTTGGCTTCTCTGCGATCACTAAAAATTTAGACATAATCCTTTCCTTTCTACCAAAAAAGGCAGCCAAGATTTCTGGCTGCCCCTGTCCTTATTACTGTTTCCATCTCTTAAAAACGCTTATTCTTCTTTTTCATCGTCCTCTTCATTTACATAAGGACCGTCTGAAAATTCAAGCTGTTCACTTACATAATCTTCGTCCTTACTGCGTCCATGTTTCTTATAGACTGCGATTCCTGCAAAGCCTAAGATTGCTACAACTACGATAGCTGCAAGACCTTTCACATTCATTCCGCTTTTCTCTTCTTTCTTCACTTCGGTTTCCTCCTCTGCTGCTGGTGTAGTCTCCGGTGTGGTTTCCGGGATCACTACGGTTGATTCTTCAGTTTCCTTGTCTTTTTCTGTTTCATCCAGAAATTCTGCCAGATCGTTCTCATCGACCAGAGACATCATATACACGTTCTCTGTATTACTGGAACGGTCAATGACCATGTAAAAAGTATTCCCCTTTTTCGTCTGGATAGTAAGGAACTGTTTTGTATCATCATTTTCCTTATCATCTACAAGCTGGGCATTTCCCGGTGTAGAAAAAGCAGAATTATTACTTTCTCCGGTAACTCTTCCCGTATCCTCTGCTTTCTCCGTATCTTTACTCTTTTCTGTTGTTGTCTCTTCCACCACCGCTGTCGTTGTCTCTTCTGCCGGTGGATTTGCATTTGCATAAACAGTAGCAAGGGATGTTCCCGAAATCATTGTTACCGCCATAGCAATCATCAGAAGTTTCTTTACCACTTTATTCCTCATCGTCTAAAACCTCTCTTTCTGCCACCTGCCCCACAGGTGGTCTGTTATCGCTTTCTTTTTGGGGTGTCTCCTTGGTATCTTCCACTGTGATACCGCCGTCCTCATTCATCTGAATCATAACGGTTCCTTTCTGAATCCCGTCAAGCAGTACCAGCAGCTCCCGGCTGTCCAGTTTCATAGAACGAAATGATTTGATAATCTCCATATCTTCCATCTGTTGTTTTAAAGTATTCTGCCGTTTCAAATGTTCCTGAAGCTCTGCAATCTTATCCTCTGTTTTCTGAATATCATCCAGAATCTTTTTCAATTTCATGTTCATCTGCCTGTCACCTCCTCTAATGCAGACGACCAAATGCCATAAAGTGTTCCTGCCAGTAGGCACTTGCGATACTTGTATATTGCACCGGCTTACCACAATGAATCATCATGTTATTGCCGACATAGATTCCAACATGACTCGCTCCACTTGTGTTATAGGTTCCCTGGAAGAAGATCAAGTCTCCCGGTTTTGCTTCCGATGGAGATACCTGCGAACAGTGAGAACGAAGTCCATCGGCAGTACATCTTCCAATATTCCATCCATTTCCACAATTATTGATAACCCAGCTTACAAATCCGGAACAATCAAATCCACTTGGGGAATAACCACCCCAGACATAAGGAACTCCCAGATATTTCTCTGCTTCCCGGATCATCTTTGCAAACTGTGGATCAGATAAAGCATCTGTCGGTATGGTATAACCAAATCCACCACTTCCGGTGGGTATGCTGTTTAAGTCAAACAGGTAATCACGATTTCCATAATATTTGTTATACGCATCGTATCTTTCCTGTTCTTCTTCCGTCATGCGGCTTCTCAATACGGTATCCAGATTGCGATTTGTCATCGTCACATCCAGACGGTTTACTTCCTTCGTTGTCGTAACCTGCACTTCCTGGCTTCCATTGCTGTCTGCTATGTATGCCTCCCATGTCTGGTGCCCGTGTGCGGAAGCTGCTGCATGGTTATCATAATAAACATCAAACTGAACACCATATCTTGCAAAAGCTCCGGTATCTTCTACTACATATTCCACACCATTCATAATGACATGGGTTCCCATCGGTACAAAAGGATTTGATGCATCTACTGCGATCGTATGATTGGCTGTCGGCATCGCACCGCTGGCTGTCGGTCCTCCACTCCACTGCCCACAGCAGATGGAGCAGTTACAATACCCACTGGTGACAACCTGTCCCAGTGATTCTCCTACCCGGACTGTCTTTGTTTCGGTAACTGTCTCCCTGGTAGAATCTGTCGTAATACCATACTGCTGACGGAAAATGGACTCTATCTCCTCTGCCACTTCATCATAAGTAAAACCACCGTATTTTACTGTCAGATAAGAGATCAGCTGATATGGATTATGGCCAATCTCATCAATCTGGTACCGGTATTCATCGTAATCCGGATGCGTGGATTCCATCTGATTGATCTGCGTATTTAAGGCTTCTTCTAATGCCCGGTATGCATTTTCAGCGGCATAAATGTCCTCATCTGTACTGGAATAACTGGTGGAAATAATGGCAGACGAAGCTCCCTGCAGGGATGCACTGCAGCTGGTAAAACTTGCTGCAATCAAGACAAAGATCAATCCAAAGATAGCAACTGTAGCAAAAATCCCACGGTTTTGTGCCGCAATCATTTTGACCGCATCTTTCGCCTTTTCTGTAAATTTCTGTGCTGAAGTAATCATGGCATCCTTTGCCTTTTTACTCTGCTTTGCTGCCTGATACTGTTTCTGATAGCGTTTCTTCTGGAACAGTTTTTGCAATGCAGATTTTCTTTTCTGCTCCGCTTCCTTCTTCACCATATTTTTTGCTTCATTTCCATAAACAGATTCAAACATCAGCCTGCTTTTTTCTGCTTCATCAAGAACGCTTTCTTTCAGTCTTTTTGACTGTTCCCTCCTTTGCTTTAAGCGTTCCCTTGTATAAATGGATTTTCTTGCAAGGCTCTCTCCTGCAAGCTCTGCCCGGTGTGCCCCTTCTACCGCAGCATTATCCTCTTCTGCCTCATGGGTTTTCCAATGAGCCGCCGTAGCCGCAGCATCTTTCACGGCAGATGCAGAACTTCGGATACCGATACCGGCTCCATGTACCATGCCATCACTTTCATCGCCAAACGATAATCTGGAACTCTTTTTCCGCTGTTCTTTCAGCACATGTTCCCGCTTCGATTTGCCTTTGATCTCCTCCGAAAATCCATCCAGAGACTCTTCTGCCACTTCTGAAGTTTCCCTGTACCGGGCAGCTTCTCTCTTTGCCGTCTTGCTTTCTTCGGAAGCCTCCTTTTCCTTCCGTCTTTCTTTTGACGCATAATCTCTGACCATCTTTTTCTTACGGAGATCCCGGCTGTCTGCAACCGTTTCCAGATAAGCCCGTTCTCCCCTTGGCTGTCCACGGATGCTCTCACTGCGAAATGCGGATTTCGTTGCAGCTGTGCTTTCATCGGCTACTTGTTCCCCATCCAGTTTTCCATCTATATCTTGTTCTGACTCCTCATCCAGTACAGATTCTCTACTATATATGGTTTTTTGGGAACTTTGCTCCGGATGTTCTGTTTCCCTTTTTTCATTGATATGCTCACGCCTTCTCTTACTGAAATCCAGTTCATCCTTTTTTTCACTACGGGAAACCTCTGTATCCATGTCCCGTCCAGTGATCCTTTTTTCTTCTTTATTCCGAAGATTCTCTTCTCTAAGACCATCACGGCTCATCTTCTGGACGGTTTTATCTCTCGCCTTATACTCATGCTCCTGCAAATCTCACCATCCCCTTTGCCTTTATCCCGGCAGAAAAATTGCCGGAAACAATTTCCCGGCTCATCCCCTGCTTTTGTTCTATTTTGTTTTTTATATTTTTTTAATCGTCTCTTTCTCCGATACCAAGTTTTTTACGCTTCTCTACCTCATCCGGCTTAGAAGTCATCAACGCATACAGCATCAGAGAATTATCAAATTTATCCTTAAACGGGATAATGGTACTGCCATAAAAGACCAGTCCCTCACCTTCTCCACTGTTGGTAACATAAGAAAGCTGATGTGGTGAAATGTTCAGCTGCTTTGCAAGAATCTGCCTGTCACCGGATGCCTGGTTTAACATCAGGATAAAGTCAGAATTTTCAAAGATATTTTCTATCTCACGGCTGGCAAGCAGGTCTTTTACATTCTGTGTGATACCCGTCGGAATACCGCCCCATTTACGGAATCGCTTCCAGATCTCCACGCTGTACGAAGCTGTCTGCTCTTCTTTTAAAAGCAGATGAAATTCATCAATGTAATATCTGGTACTCTTATTCGCTGAACGGTTAATCGTTACCCTGTTCCATACCTGATCCTGTACGATCAGCATACCAAGTTTTTTCAGCTGTTTTCCTAAGTCTTTGATGTCGAAACATACCATGCGGTTATTCAGTTCCACGTTGGTTCTGTGGTTGAATACTTTCAGAGAACCGTTAACGTAGATTTCCAATGCAGTCGCAAGACGCTGTGCCTCCTGCTCCTTCTGCTCACGGAGAAGATTATATAAATCCTCTAAGATCGGCATCTTTTCCGGTACTGGGTCAGAAAGAAAGTCCTGATACACCAGACGTACACAACGGTCAATAACTGTTTTTTCTACCGGCTCCAATCCATTCTTCCCACCAACTACCAGCTCACAAAGAGACAGGATAAAGTCAGACTTTAAGGAAAGTGGGTCATCATCATCTGCGTAATCCAGATTGATGTCCATCGGATTGATATAATCATGGCTGGTCGGTGAAATGCGGATAACCTGTCCATGAAATGCCCGGAACAACGGATAATACTCTCCTTCTGGATCGCACACGATAATGTCATCTTTTGTCACGATAAATGCGTTGGTGATCTCACGCTTTGCCGCAAATGACTTACCGGCACCCGGTGTACCCAAAATCAAACCATTCGGGTTTTTCAGTTTCTTTCTGTCTGCCATGATCAGATTATTGGACAGGGCATTTAAACCATAGTAAATGGATTCCCCGCCCATAAACAATTCCTGTGTGGTAAATGGAACAAAGATTGCCGTAGATGTTGTGGTAAGTGCCCTTTTGATCGGCACAAGATTCATAGCAAGCGGCAGGCAGCTCATAAGCCCCTGCTCCTGCTGATAATCCAGACGCTTCAATGCACAGTTATATTTCTGTGCAATACCGGCAGTCTGGAATACGACATTTTCAAGCTCCTGCTTTGTCTCTGCCGTATTTAAAAACAGTGCCGTTACAAGGAACATCCTCTCATTCCTGGACTGTAAATCTTCCAGAAGTCTCTTGGCTTCTCCACCATATGTATTTAAGTCTGATGGGATAATGTCCATGTCATATCCGGCACGAACTGCCTTTTTCTGCTCCTCAATCTTCATCCGGTTAATATCGGTCACCTTGCTCTTTACCAGCTTGATCGCTTTCATCTGGTCAATGGACTGGATATGGAAATTCACCATAAGGTTACTGTCCATCTCCAAAAACTCTGCCAGCATCTTGTCCGTAAGCTCTGGTGCAAGAATCTGAAGATAAGAAACGGCTCCTATCGTTCCACCCATCTGAAAGTCTTTTCCATTCTTAAATACGAAGCTGGTCGGTGCGATATAATCCTTTGTGCTAAGACCTGTCCGAAGTACCTCATCATAAGAAAAATGGAAAGGGACTTTACTATCCTGATTGAATGTCTCGTACATGATCTGCAGCCTTTCGGCTCCATTCAACGGATACGCTGTTACACCAAGGATCTTGAAGTTATTCATAATATCCGACTCGATACGTTCCAGCTTCGGTCGTGCTTCCCGGATATTCTCTGCTTCAATACCAAACGTAATATACTTGGTACGCATCAGACCATTATTTCCTTTCGCCAGCTGATTATTAAGCATCTGTGCAAACTCCATACGCAGATCATCAAACTCATCCTCCTGCGGATTGATATGGATAACCTTTTCATACTCCGCCATGTTGCTGTGCTGATTGATAAAGGAAAGCTGAAAATGAATCGTGCTGTCAAAATAATTTAAGAAGTCACACCAGTTTTCAAAGATCGCATTTTTATCCTCATTCTGAGCTAACTGGTAGTTGATGTCATAAAAACGGATGGTCTTGGAATAAAATTTATCCTGCACCCTGCAGATACCATCTCTCCCCATCTCATGATAAGGAATGGACTGCTGTGCTGTAATCCGTTTATCTTTGGCAGCATTTGCCACTTTCTTTTCTGTGGTACTACCTTTTCCTCCCGAAACCTTCTTCCCTTCTGTCTGCTGTCTCGGCGGTGCTGTAGCTGAACTGCTCTTTTTCTTCTTTGCACTTTTCTTTGCTTCACGCATTGCCTGTTTCTCTGCTTTTGCCGCAAGCTTCGCTTCTTTTTTCGCATTTTTCTTATCTGCTTTTTCATGCTCTTTATGAAGTTTCGCTTCATATTTCTGTGCCCTTTTCAAAGCCTTCTTTTCCCTGCGGGTCAGCTTTCTGTTTGGTCGGCGTACCCCTCTCTGTCTTTCCAATGCTTCATAGCCTGTTACCATTGGCTCACTGTGCAGTCTGCCGCTTACCGGCTTACTGCTGTCCGCCGGTTCTGAAATATCTTCTCCACCATCCTCTTCATCCAGCCAGTAATCATTTGGATAACGTTCTTCTTCCAATCTCTGCGGTGGCTGTCTATCGTTTTTTCTTTTTAACACTCTTCTGTCCTCCCTTCTTTTTTCTGACCATGATAAATTTCTTCTCATACAGATTTTCCATCTGATACTTCCGTACCGGAGGACGGATAAATTTCACGGTGATCATATTTTTCAAAACCTTTTCTAACGGAAGTCCATCCTTTTCATACATGGCAAATAAAAATGCCGGAAGCATCAAAAGGCACATCCCTGTCGCTGCATTACTGGAACCGATGATCCCTCTGGTAAGGAAATAAAATGGTACTCCCACTGCCGCCGCAATCCCAAAACAGATCAGCTGCCGTTTGGTCAGGTTGAAGATGATCTTATTTTTGACCTTGGTTAAGTCTTTAGGTACTGATACAAATGCCATTGCCAATTCCCCCTTTCTTAGTGAGCGTTGAAGATACTACGGGCAAAGTTTCCTGTTTTCATCAAACTGAAACAAAGGATCACCGTGTATGCCATCACGCCGAACAATGCAGAATGTATGTTATCGGACATCTGGATATTCGCTACTAAGACTGCGTAAATTCCTACGCAGACCATCATAAAGAATCCCTGAAATGCCAGTGCAAACAATCCACGAAGATAGTTGTTTCCAATCTGCCCCCATTCCCGGTTAGACATGGTTGCAAATGGAATAGCTCCAACGGACGAATAGAGATAGATTTCAATCATACGCCCATACAAAATCACTGTAATAAAGACTGAGATAACCTTCATACACAGGCTCACAAGCATCGTTTCCAGTGCCAGTATGACAAGTTCACCGATTTCCATAGATTCCATTGCCGTTTCCATCGTGGTAATCATCGTATCTATATTGATCGCTGTATCGGAACTGATGACACCAGCGGCCCGGCTCACTACTGACTGCCCGACATCAAATACCGCCATGGTAATCGTAAATGTATGGCTGACGATCCAGACTGCCACCCACATCTTGAAAAAATATTTAAAGAACATCCATGTATCAATGTCATGCATATTGTTCTTCTCTGTTAACATGGAAATCAGCTCATAACAAAGCACAAAGGTAATAATCATACCGGCAATCGGTACAATGACCGAATCGGAAAGATTTTGTATCATGCTGAAAATGTTCCCATTCCAGCCCTGCGGTGTCTGCCCAACCTGAGCAGCAATCTGACCGGTCTTTTCATTGACATCGGTATACATTGTTGTCAGGTTGGAACTTACCATGCCTGTCAGAAGATTCCTCATCCATTCTTCAATCGCTTCAAATATCCGATCCATGAGTCATCTCCCTCCTAAGTTTCTCAGCTAAACAAACCGGAAAGTAACGGTACAAGCTGGGTGCCGATCAAAACAACACCGCCTCCCGCCATCAGCTGTTTTATCCCCAATTAGGTGTAAAACTCTGCTCGATGGCGGGCGGCGGCGTACAAAAAATCTATATGGTATTTTTTAAGAGAACCGTCCCGGCGGGACAGGTCAGGCAGTGACCTGTTCCACCTCCGGGATGGGTTTGAGATTAAAATGAATTTCGATAGAAATGTGTCTTGTTTTATTTTCGTCAATGCGCTCATGCACGACGATTTCTTTGATTAAGCGGTTGAGGGTGGCTGCGTCCAGCTCTGTGATGTTGGCGTATTCCTGAATGGCTTCCACCCATTGTTTTGCGTCATTGGCAAGCTGGACTTCATCGGACAGCCGCTTTCTGCCCTCGGACACTTTTGTTTTAAGCTCCGTCTGCTCGGTCTGTGTCTTTTCCAGCATGGTGTTGAAATTCTGCTCACTGATACGCCCTGCAATCATATCCTCATAAAGCCGCATGACCATTTTGTCCAGAACCTCAATCCGTTCCTCGTCCCTTGTAAGGGAGCGTTCCATTGCTTCCCGCTGTTCCCGCTGCTCGGCTTCACAGGTATTGGTCAGGCGGTCA
>NZ_WQPP01000026.1:0-875 GCF_018785345.1 Clostridium sp. MCC345 | reverse complement strand
GCAGCTCTGGCACATTCCCGGATTTTCCGCAGCACATGGCTGTAAAGGGTGTCATAGTCAATCCGGTGCTGGGTGCAGTGGTTCTTTCCAAAGGCATTGTAGGTCTTGCAGGAATAAATCTGCTGGGGATGTTTTGCGTTTGTGTAGCGTACCGTCAGCGACTTCCCACACTCGCCGCATTTTAACAGTCCGGCAAACAGGCTGATTTCATTAGTCTGCCCCGGACGCTGGCGGGATTTCAGCTTGTTCTGCACAATGTCAAAGCTCATGCGATCAATCAGCGGTTCATGCTGCCCCTCCACCACAATCCAGTCCTCCGGCTTCTTTTCCCCAATCGTGCCGATTTTGAAACGGTAGTCCTTTTTCTGGGAAGCAATCGCCCCGGTGTAGACGGGATTCATCAAAAGGTCTTTGATAACGGAGAAGTCCCACATATACCGCCCGTTTTCCGGGTCTTTCTTTTCCCATTTGGTGCGGGTATTGCGAAGCCCCCGTTCCCGGTTCCACCATGTGGGGCAGGGGATTTTTTCTTCCTCCAGCCGTCTGCGGATATAGTTCGGACCATGACCGTTCAGGGCATATCCGAAAATCAGCCGCACAATCGGGGCGGTTTCCTCGTCAATGAGCAGATGGTTTTTGTCCTCTGGGTCTTTCCGATATCCAAACGGGGCAAGACACCCGGTAAACTGTCCTTTCTGCGCTTTCAGAAGATAAGAGGAATGGACTTTCTTGGAAATATCCTTGCTGTACATCTCGTTCAGGATATTCTTGAATGGGGCAATATCGTTGTTATCCCGCAGGGTGTCGATACCGTCATTCATGGCGATATAGCGGACACCGTTCCTTGGGAAAAAGTCCTCAATCAAATGCCCGGT
>NZ_WQPP01000025.1:0-344 GCF_018785345.1 Clostridium sp. MCC345 | reverse complement strand
CGCAGGGTGTCGATACCGTCATTCATGGCGATATAGCGGACACCGTTTCTTGGGAAAAAGTCCTCAATCAAATGCCCGGTTTGCAGATAGTTACGCCCCAGTCGGCTGAGGTCTTTCGTGATGACAAGGTTGATTTGCCTGCGCTCAATGGCTCTCAACATTCTCTGTAAATCAGGACGCTCCATGTTAAGACCTGTGAAGCCATCGTCCTGATAGACTGCCACAACCTCCCATCCCTGCTTTTCGCAGTATTTTTCCAGCATATCACGCTGGTTTGCGATACTGGCACTTTCGCCTTGCAGGTCATCGTCCTTTGACAGCCTGCAATAGACCGCTGCACGATA
>NZ_WQPP01000024.1:0-2903 GCF_018785345.1 Clostridium sp. MCC345 | reverse complement strand
ACTGGTCAAGCAAGAAAGAGCACAAGGAGAATGCCTTGGCACTAGGAGCCGATGAAAGACGTGGTAAGCTGCGAAAAGCTTCGGGGAGGCGCAAACAGCCATCGATCCGGAGATATCTGAATGGGGAAACCTACTTGAGCAAACCTCAAGTATCCATACGTGAATCCATAGCGTATGGAAGGGAACGCTGTGAACTGAAACATCTAAGTAGCAGTAGGAGGAGAAAGAAAACTCGATTTCCTAAGTAGCGGCGAGCGAACGGGAAAGAGGCCAAACCGAAGGACCTGGTTCTTCGGGGTTGCGGACTGCAATTAGCATTGCTGAGAGATAGACGAATGGTTTTGGGAAAGCCAGCCGTAGACGGTGAAAGCCCGGTAGACGAAATCTTGAAGCAGCGAGCAGGATCCAGAGTACCACGAGACACGAGAAACCTTGTGGGAAGCCGGGGGGACCACCCCCCAAGCCTAAATACTCCCTAGTGACCGATAGTGAAGCAGTACTGTGAAGGAAAGGTGAAAAGGACCCCGGGAGGGGAGTGAAAGAGAACCTGAAACCTTGTGCTTACAAACAGTCAAAGGCCTACGGGCTGATGGCGTACTTTTTGTAGAACGGTCCGGCGAGTTACTAATGCCAGCGAGGTTAAGATGTCAGAAGCATCGGAGCCGAAGGGAAACCAAGTCTGAATAGGGCGTAGAGTTGGTATTAGTAGACCCGAAACCGGGTGACCTATCCATGTCCAGGTTGAAGGAACCGTAAAAGGTTTTGGAGGACCGAACACACATGTGTTGAAAAACGTGGTGATGAGGTGTGGATAGCGGAGAAATTCCAATCGAACTCGGAGATAGCTGGTTCTCCTCGAAATAGCTTTAGGGCTAGCCTCGAGCTGGAGTCTAACGGAGGTAAAGCACTGAACTGACGCGGGGCCCAAAAAGGTTACCAACTCATATCAAACTAAGAATGCCGTCAAGATACCCTCGGGAGTCAGTCTGCGTGAGATAAGTCGCGTGGACAAAAGGGAAAGAGCCCAGACCGACAGCTAAGGTCCCAAAGTACGTGTTAAGTGGAAAAGGATGTGGGATTTCATAGACAACTAGGATGTTGGCTTAGAAGCAGCCATACATTTAAAGAGTGCGTAATAGCTCACTAGTCGAGAAAACCTGCGCCGAAAATGTAACGGGGCTAAAACACGACACCGAAGCTACGGATTTCCTACAAGGTAGGAAGTGGTAGAGGAGCATCCTGCAAGGACGAAGCCAAAGTGAGAGCGATGGTGGACGAAACAGGAGAGAGAATGCCGGAATGAGTAGCGAGATACATGTGAGAAACATGTAGGCCGAATATCTAAGGATTCCTGGGTAAAGCTAATCTTCCCAGGGTTAGTCGGGGCCTAAGGCGAGGACGAAAGTCGTAGTCGATGGATAACAGGTTGATATTCCTGTACTACACATAATCAGAACTGTGGGGACGCAGGAGGATAGGGAAACCGGGGAATGGAAAGACCCGGTCAAGCGTAAAGCTGTGGGAGATAGGCAAATCCGTCTCCTGTAAGTGAAACGTGATGAGGACTGAAAAAAAGTAAGGAAGTTTCCGAATCCACACTGCCGAGAAAAGCCGCTATTGCGTTATGTGTACCCGTACCGTAAACCGACACAGGTAGATGAGGAGAAAATCCACAGGCCGACGGGAGAAGTGTTGTTAAGGAACTCGGCAAAATGACCCCGTAACTTCGGGATAAGGGGAGCCTCGCAAGAGGCCGCAGAAAAGAGGCACAAGCAACTGTTTAGCAAAAACATAGGTCTATGCGAAACCGTAAGGTGAAGTATATGGGCTGACGCCTGCCCGGTGCTGGAAGGTTAAAAGGAGAGGTCAGCGCAAGCGAAGCTTTGAATTCAAGCCCCAGTAAACGGCGGCCGTAACTATAACGGTCCTAAGGTAGCGAAATTCCTTGTCAGGTAAGTTCTGACCCGCACGAAAGGCGTAATGATTTGTGCACTGTCTCGACAACACGCCCGGTGAAATTGAAGAACCAGTGAAGATACTGGTTACCCGCAACAGGACGGAAAGACCCCATGGAGCTTTACTGCAGCCTGATACTGGGATTCGATGATATATGTACAGGATAGGTGGGAGGCTAAGAAGCGAGAACGCTAGTTTTCGTGGAGCCGCCGGTGGGATACCACTCTTATGTCATTGAATTTCTAACCTGCATCCGTAATCCGGATGAGGGACAATGTCAGGCGGGCAGTTTGACTGGGGCGGTCGCCTCCTAAAAGGTAACGGAGGCGCTCGAAGGTCACCTCAGAATGATTGGAAACCATTCAAAGAGTGTAAAGGCAAAAGGTGGCTTGACTGCGAGAGCGACGGCTCGAGCAGGTACGAAAGTAGGACTTAGTGATCCGGTGGTAATAAGTGGGAATGCCATCGCTCAACGGATAAAAGCTACCCTGGGGATAACAGGCTTATCTCCCCCAAGAGTTCACATCGACGGGGAGGTTTGGCACCTCGATGTCGGCTCATCGCATCCTGGGGCTGAAGTAGGTCCCAAGGGTTGGGCTGTTCGCCCATTAAAGCGGTACGCGAGCTGGGTTCAGAACGTCGTGAGACAGTTCGGTCCCTATCCGTTGTGGGCGCAGGAAATTTGAGAGGAGCTGTCCTTAGTACGAGAGGACCGGGATGGACGTACCTCTGGTGTACCGGTTGCAGACCAACTGCACAGCCGGGTAGCTATGTATGGAACGGATAAACGCTGAAGGCATCTAAGCGTGAAGCCGCCCTCAAGATAAGATTTCCCATTCTTCGGAAGTAAGATCCCTTGAAGATAACGAGGTTGATAGGTTGGAGGTGTAAGCATGGTAACATGTTCAGCTGACCAATACTAATAGATCGAGGGCTTGACCAAAAAA
>NZ_WQPP01000023.1:0-101485 GCF_018785345.1 Clostridium sp. MCC345 | reverse complement strand
CAATACTAATAGATCGAGGGCTTGACCAAAAAAAGATTACTCAAGGATTGCTAAGTTTGTATTCAGTTTTGAAGGTGTAATCCCACCCAAGTGGGAGGCCGTTATACAGGGGTATAGTTCAGCTGGTAGAGCGTTGGTCTCCAAAACCAAATGTCGAGGGTTCGAATCCTTCTGCCCCTGCCATTTTTTTAAAAGAAAAACGATTCGCTATTTTTAATATGGCTCAGTAGCTCAGTTGGTTAGAGCGCCGGCCTGTCACGCCGGAGGTCGTGGGTTCGAGCCCCATCTGAGTCGTTTTGTGGAAGTTTAGCTCAGCTGGGAGAGCATCTGCCTTACAAGCAGAGGGTCACAGGTTCGAGCCCTGTAACTTCCACTTTTTTTATGCAAAAAAGTATCCCTCCTGCGAAATGCGGTGAGGGTCTTTTTATTGCGAACAGCGAGGAAAAATACAGAAAGAGGAACGGGGGAAATTCTATGCAGTCAAATTGCGAAACCTGTATGTATTTTGGATATGACGAGGAATTTGAGGAATATTTCTGCGAAGTGAATCTGGATGAGGATGAAATGGAAAAATTTCTCACGGACAGCTTTCAAGGCGGCTGTCCCTATTACCGTTTGGAGGATGAATACCGGACGGTGCGTAAGCAGATGTAAAGAAAGGGTCGAAACAATCAAAATTGTTTCGACCCTTTTTTCGGTATAACGTGAAAAAGTAGGGAAATGCAGCTACGAATCAGCGGATGGATTGATAATTCTGTAAAATCCGGATATACTAACAACAATTTACGAAGCTTACGAAACGGAGGGATGACTTTGATTTATACGGTAACGGTGAATCCTTCGGTGGATTATGTGGTGCAACTGGGCGAATTTCACCTAGGGATGGTAAACCGTGCGCTGAATGAGGCGGTTTTTTCGGGCGGCAAGGGTATCAACGTCGCTATGATTTTGCAGAATCTAGGTGTAAGTAATCGTGCGCTGGGATTTCTGGCAGGCTTTACGGGTGATTTTATTGAGAAGGATTTGCGACGGCGCGGCTGTCGGACGGATTTTGTCCGTTTGGAAAAGGGTTTCAGCCGTATCAATGTGAAGCTGAAGGGGCAGGAAGGCAGCGAAATCAACGGCAGTGGCCCTGCGGTAGATCAGGCGGCGGTGCAGGCGCTTTTTGAGAAGATAAGCACCCTGCAGAAAGGAGATATTCTGATTATTTCGGGCAGCGTACCGCTCTCGCTGCCACAGGATTTTTATGAAAGAATCCTGGATTTATTGAAGGGGCGTGAGATTGATACGGTTGTGGATGCGACGGGGGAGGCGCTGCTGAAAACTCTGCGGTATGAGCCGTTTCTTATTAAGCCGAACCTTCAGGAATTGGAGGAGCTGGCGGAAAGACGTTTATTCACGCGCGAGGAAATCATTGCACAGGGAAAACGCCTGCAGGAGATGGGGGCGAAAAATGTGCTGATTTCTCTGGCGGCGGAGGGGGCAATCCTTCTGACGGCGGAGGGGGAGATTTTATTCGGCGAAGCCCCGAGAGGAAAGCTAGTCAATGCTGTTGGAGCGGGGGACTCTATGGTGGGCGGCTTTGTGGCAGGATGGGTGAAAACGGGCAACTACTGTGAGGCGCTACAATGGGGTGTTGCGGCAGGCAGTGCGAGTGCATTCTGTGAAACCTTGGCAACGGGGGAAGAAATTCGGAGATTATATGACGAAACCATCAATATCATTCGTGAGGAATGTTAAGAAAGGATGTATTTTCGATGAGAATTTCGGAGTTGTTGCAAAAAGAAAGCATTGCTCTTGGCAGAAAGCCACAGGATAAGGCGGATGCCATCGGGCAGATGGTGGAGCTGCTGGCGAAAAGCGGCAGTTTAGAGGATAAAAAGAAATTCAAGCAGGCAATTTTAGAGAGAGAACGCCTTTCTACCACAGGCATCGGTGAGGGCATTGCCATTCCACATGGCAAAAGCAGTGCGGTGAAACGGGCGGCGTTGGCGGCGATGGTTGTGCCACAGGGCGTGGATTTCGCGAGTGCGGACGGTGCGCCGGTGCATTTATTATTTATGATTGCGGTGCCTGAGGAGGGGGCGGAGCTGCATCTGGAGGTATTGGAACGGCTTGCCGCCATGCTGATGGATGAGGATTTTCGCAAAAGGCTGACTGCGGCAAAGGATGCGGCAGAATTTCTGCATATTTTAAGCATAGAGGAGGAAAAACGCTTTGCGGAGACTGCGGAAAAGCAGGAATATGATTATGACGTTCTGGCGGTGACTGCCTGCCCGACGGGGATTGCGCATACCTTCATGGCGGCGGAAAGTCTGGAAAACAAGGCGCGCGAGATGGGCATTACCATTAAGGTGGAAACCAACGGGAGCGGCGGTGCGAAAAATGTGCTGACGGCGAAGGAAATCCGAGCGGCGAAGGGAATTATTGTTGCGGCGGATAAAAATGTGGAGATGCAGCGGTTTTATGGAAAAAGGGTCTTGCAGGTGCCTGTTGCGGACGGGATTCGCAAGCCGGAGGTGCTGCTTGGGAAGATTTTGCAGGGCGAAGCACCTGTTTACGGCGAGGGTAAGGATGTGGAAATGGCGGACGGCAGAGAGGAAGTCCGCGGCAGAGGGAAGAAGGTCTATCGTGATCTGATGAACGGCGTTTCGCACATGCTTCCGTTTGTCATCGGCGGCGGTATTCTGATTGCGGTTGCGTTCCTTTTGGATGATTACAGCCTGAATCCTGCCAATTTCGGCTCCAACCTGCCGCAGGCTGCCTTTTTCAAGGCAATCGGGGATGCGGCGTTTGGCTTTATGCTCCCGATTCTGGCAGGCTATATCGCGATGGGGATTGCAGACCGACCTGCGCTTGCACCCGGCTTTGTGGGCGGCTTTCTGGCGAAGGAGGGCGGCAGTGGCTTTCTGGGGGCGCTTCTGGCAGGCTTTGCGGCAGGGTATCTGATTCTGCTGCTGAAGAAGCTCTTTGATAAGCTGCCGCGTTCTCTGGAGGGAATCAAGTCCATTCTGCTCTACCCTGTTTTCGGGATTCTCCTGATGGGGTTATTGATTCAGCTGATTATCAATCCGCCTGTGGCATGGCTGAATGAAGCGCTTTACGGGCTTCTGGCGCGGCTTGGCACCGGTAGCCGTGTACTGCTTGGGGTTCTTCTGGGTGGTATGATGAGCGTGGATATGGGCGGTCCGATCAATAAGGCGGCGTATGTATTCGGTACGGCATCTCTTGCGAGTAATGAATTTCAGATTATGGCGGCGGTTATGGCAGGCGGCATGGTGCCGCCGTTGGCGTTGGCACTGGCAGTATTCGCCTTCCGGGATAAATTCAGCGAAAAGGAACGGCAGTCCGGCGTGGCAAATCTGATTATGGGGGCATGCTTTATTACGGAGGGGGCGATTCCCTTTGCGGCAGCTGACCCTCTGCGCGTTCTGCCTGCCTGTATTATCGGCTCTGCGGTGGCAGGGGGATTGAGCATGTTTTTTGGCTGCGGACTGCGCGCACCGCATGGCGGCATTTTCGTTCTGCCCGTCATCAGTCATCCCTTCGGCTTTCTGGCAGCGGTTATTCTGGGGGCGCTGGTCGGGATGCTCCTGCTTGGCGTTTTGCGAAAAAGAATTGAGCCGAGCGAGTCATAACCGTAATTTTCCATCGGAAAGTCCCTTGCGTCTTTCGGCTGAATCTTTTATACTAATATAGAGAATTTTGGCGAATTTGTTTCAATCTGGGGGAAGCCCCAATCGTTTCCCTGCCCTTGGGCGGGGGTTACATAAAACAGCTTCGCCGCCGAAGGTTGTGAAGGAATGAACGTGCATTTACAAGAATGGGGAAAAGCCATCCTGCAGGCGGCTGTGATTATTGTGATTCTGTTTTTCTTCTGCTGGCCTATGCGGATTTCGGGCAGCTCCATGGAATCGACCATGAAGGATGGGGAAATCGTGCTGATGAGCCGCTTTGCGACGATGCAGGAAAAATATGAAACGGGCGATATTGTGATGTTCCATTATTATGATGCGGACGGGGGAAAAACGGTGGTAAAACGCATCATTGCCACAGAGGGCGACCACATCCGGATTCTGGCGGATGGCGGTGTGGAGGTGAACGGAGCAAGATTGCAGGAGGAATATATCCACGGCAGAACGGACGGTCTGGTGGATATGACTGTGCCGAGGGGAACGGTATTTGTGATGGGGGATAACCGTGGGGAAAGCTTTGACAGCCGCAACATGGGTGCAATTCCCTGTGAGGACTTGAAGGGGAAGGTGTTTTTCCGCCTGTTCCCTTTGGGAAGGATTCGGTAAACATAACATAAAAAGCATTGTCGGAGAAATGCTCCGGCAATGCTTTTTTGCACAGAAAAATTTTTAGCGATGGGGGAGATATTCCAGAAACCGTCTGACGGCAAGCGGAGCAGTTTTTCTGTCGCGCAGGGCAAGGACGATATCTCGATGGAAGGAGGGAACGGTTTCTCTTACCGCCACCTGATAGGGAATCCGCTTCAAAATCAGACGAGGCAGAAGGCTGACCCCAAGACCGCTTTCCGCAATGGAGAGAATGGCGTAATCATCCCAAGTAGTAAAACGGACATTGGGCGAAAGACCTTCTCTGCGGAAAAAATCGGCAATTTCGGCATTTTTGTCCTTCTCCAGCATCAGAAACGGCTCTTTGCAGAGGGCATCAAGAAAGATGCGCTCCGCCTGCGCTAAGGGGTGTGCTGTAGGGAGGGTAGCAAGAAAATCATCCCGTTCCAGAAAAATCGTATCCAAATCGGGACGGACGGGCAGGCAGAGAAAGCCGCAGTCTACCCGCCCTTCCTGAATCCATGCTTCAATTTCGCGATAATCCCCCAGAAGAAATTCATATTCGATATTGGGATAATCCTTCTGAAATTCCCTGATGATACTGGGGAGCCAATGTGTTGCAACACTGGAAAAGGTTCCGATGCGAATCAGCCCTGCGGTAAGCTCCTTTACATCCCCTGCCTGCTGCAAAAGAGACTGATAGGCATTGCAGAGCATTGCGGTTTTGGGCTATCTGGAGACGTTTTCGGCTGTGGTGCTTTCGGCAGTGCTGCTGCGGGAGGGGATGAGTCTCCTGCGGCTTCTGGGCGTGGGATGCATCTTAGGCGGCGCTATGCTTGCGGAGATGAGTGGGAAAAAGACAAGGTCCTCCTTTTCAGAATAAAAGAAGCGGTGAAACACTCCCTCGTTTCACCGCTTCTTTTTGTACAAGCCCCGTTTTCGACTTAAGCTACAAGTTCTTCCGCCATTTTTACAAGTTCATCTCCGCTCAGTTTGCCGTTAATCTGCAATAACTGATACTGCATGCCGTCCTTTACGAAGGTAGCACTCTGTATCTCGTTCAGTTCCACTTCCGCAGAGCCATAGCTGAATACCAGATCGCCGTTTGCTTTGGCAGCTTTATCTGCATCCGTCAGTTCATAATCGGCAGGAACAACCTTATTTGTGTAGCTGTAGTAGTAAATATCGGTATCTCCGACAGTTTTTGCGACACTGCCCTGCAATTCCGCCTGAGAATTGTATTTATCCTGTGCAAAGATAACAATGTCGCCGTCCTTTTCATAGTCAAAGGAAACGGATTTGAATTTTTCGATGGAATTGCCGTTTTCATCCGTCAGATTATTGTTGATGATGTTTCCATCCTGGAAGGCATAGCCGTTTGCAAAGTTGTCAATCAGAATGGGGGTATAGCCGATATCCTTCTTCACCTGCTGTGCTGTTGGCAGGGTTTTATAATCCGCGAAGGAAGAAGAGGAGCTGAACCAGTTGGATACCAGTCCGTTTGCGGCAAACGCCGTTACACTGAGCGCCAGTGTTGCAGCAAGGGCGATACATGCTGTTTTCTTTTTGGATTTCATAATGACAGTCTTCCTTTCTGTATATGCGGAATCGAGTGTCCGGTTGACATTCCGTTTGATTGCCTGTATATCAACGGCAAACGGACTGCAAACATCCCTGTTCTTTGGATTGATATTTAATTCTTCAAACAAGTCGTTTTTTTGCTTCATAACAGTCCCTCCGCATGTAATAAAATTTCTTTCAGTTTTCGTTTTCCTCTGGAAAGCTTGGTTTTTACGGTAGATGGGTTTACGCCGGTCGCCTTTGCGATTTCTCGGATTTTTTCACCGAATTTATAATACCGCACAAAGATTTCATTATCCGGTTCCCCTAAGCTCATAACGGCATCCCAGACAACACTGTCTGCTGTGTTCTCCTCCAAAACTGCGGCTTCGTCGGGAAGCTCAATTTCGTCAAGGCTGGTGTAGTCTCTCTGCTTATTTAATTTCTTTAATGCGAAGTTTCGGGCAACCGCGGCGAGGTAGGCACGCAGCGTACCCTTTTCCAAATCAATGGTATCTGCGTTCTTCCAGAGCGTTACAAACACATCTGATAGGATTTCCTCGATATCCTCCTTCGGCAGTCGGTTCCCGAGCATATTATAAAGAACCGTGCTGAGATAGGGGGTATAGACCTCGATTGCTTCGTCGATTGCATTTCTTTTTCTATTTTTGAGCCGCATGAGCAGCTTTTCTTCCTCTGCCATTTCAAACCTACTTTCTTTTGTAAGTGTAAAAGGATTTGTAAAGCGCCTTACACTCTTATATATCCCGAAAAGTCGAAAAAGGTTTCATTTCTGAAAAAATAGTTTTTTTATACCATAAGGCAAAAGAATGCTTTTCTGCAAGAAAAAAGGCCTGCTGTCTGCAAAATACAGACAACAAGCCCGATTTTTTTAATGAATCTGTTTGATGATGAGCAGCTTCTGCCCGGGATAAATAAGATCGGGGTTTTCGATTTCATTGACCGCGAGAATATTCTCCACTGTTGTGCGGTAGCGCTTGGCAATTTTCCAGAGCGTATCCCCCGGCTGTACCATATAAATCACCGCACCTGCCATGGGGGAGGGGGCTGCTTCCTCCTCCGGCGTGATATCCTTCACGATTTCCGCCGTTTCGTCTCGCAGGACAACGGCTTCCATGGTGACGGCGGCACGCAGTTCGCCCTCCTGCTCGGAAAGCATCTGAAAATCCAGATCATCCAGACGCAGCTGCACAGCGGCGGCATCGCCCTCAGCCACGCCACGCAGCTCCATCATTTGCCCGAAGGGAATCCCGCGTTCCAGCATACAGAGCGGTGTTTCGTCATTCTCGCAGTGATACAGCAGGCTGACGGTCAGAACGCCATCGGCTTCTACGGCATCTGTGGTGGTGCGTGCTTCGGAAAGGCGCACCTCGCCCCAAACCTCCTCTGCGCGGAGCAGAGGCTTTTCGCTTTCCTCTAAGTGAATCCGTTCCTTCAGAGAAAATTGGTTTTTTCCGCTGCCGACGGTGACGGGGTAGGTGACGGTTTCCTTTTCGAGTGTGACTGTGCCTGCCGGGGCATAGGCATCCTGCAGGATTTCCCGTTCAACGGTTTCTCTGCCCTGCAAGGCGGCGCTGACAGCGACATCGACTGCAAGCTGTCTTGCCTCGCCGTCTTCATCTACGGTAGGGGTCAGCTTTGCATCCTCAATCTGCAAAGTGCCGGTCAATTCGGTTTTCGGCTCGATGCCTTCCCCCTCCAGATAGCCGCTAAAAGGGATTTTTTCGCAGAAGCTGCCGAGATTGCCCTCGGTATCGCAATACAGCATACAAATACGCAGATTGCCGCGCACCATTACCTTACCATCCATGGCGCGAATATCCTGCTCTGTGAGGTCGATGGTCTGCCAGAGGACATCTGCAATTTCGGGCTTGGCGGAGGGCAGGGTGATTTCCTCCTTGACGGTGAAGCGGTCTTTCAGGGGAGCGGTGTTCTGCTCCATCCGCAGTATGCCTTGCAGACATTCAATGCCCTCACCGCTGATACCGCTCAAAATTTCTGTATGATTTTGACGCTCGCCTGTTGCGGTCACGCCAAGGACAGCCTTCACGCCGATTTTTCTATCATTGATAATCTGGCAGTCCAGATGCTCCGGGACAGCATCAAGGGAGGTTTCCATATCCTTTTCCAGACCGTCGATATGTAAAAAATCCTCAAGGGGCAGGCTTGCCTGCATGGCATACAGCGGACGCTCGCCGTTTTTTGCCCGATAGAGCACAGAGATTTCCAGATCGCCCGAAAAGGAAATGCGGTCATCGGTGACGCGTTTTTCTCTGATTTTCACGTTTCCCTGACAGCGCAGGATTTCCTGCAGATCCGGCTTACTGTCGGGGACGATCATATCTCCTTCCAGAAGAATTTGAGAGGAACCGCTTGCGGCAGCGTCCTTCCAGTTCATATCCATTGTTTCCTTTGCCAATGTCAACGGCATAAAAACCCTCCTATTCTGAATCAAGTATCCTTCTTTTGCAAAAATGCCAAACAAATCCACACTTTGTCTCTATGCAAATATATGAAGGGGAGGGGATTTTATGAATGATATTTGAGGGGAAGGGATAAAACGTCCGCTATTCTTGAGAAATCTTTTTCAAAAAAGGCAAACGCTACGCATTTTAAATATTTTGAAAAAGAATTCTCTGCGAGCGGACGAGAAGTTAAATAGTCCGCTGACCTCGGAAAATCTTCCCCGAAAAAAGAAATACTTCGTATTTTAAATATTTCGGGAAAGAATTTCCTTCGTGCGGATATAATGCAACCTTCGGGAAATCTTCTCTGAAATAGGAAATGCGTTGCATTTAAAATATTTCATCGAAGAATTCCCTGTGGGCGGACGATTATTTAATTTCCTGTTCCAGTGTATTAAACTCTGGGGTATCGAAAAATTCTGCAAGGGTAATATCCAGACCATCGCAGAGCATTTTCAGTGTGAGGATTTTTGGGTTATTGCTATTTCCGTAGAGGATACTTTTCAGAGAAGAAGGGGAAACGGCAGAAATCGTTGCCAGTTTATTGATGGTAAGGTTACGTTCCTCGCAAAGCTGCAAGATGCGGTTTCTGATTGCGGTAATGGTATTCATGTGGGTATCCTCCTATTTGTTTTTTCAGAATACCCAGAATTTATGGGTCTGTCAACGTCCGCAACCTTCGGGAAATCTTCTCTGAAATAGGAAAATGCGTTGCATTTAAAATATTTCATCGAAGAATTCCCTGTGGGCGGACAAAAAAAGACCTTTTATCTTATGGAGACAGAAGGGCATCAACGAGGCACAACACGGTTTGTTTTTTACGGTTATCCAATTTTTTAAAAGCGGAAAGCAGATGCAGTTCATCTGATTTTTGTTTTATGCCGACCAATTCATCAATGGTTACATCTAAAGCTTCTGCCAATTTAATCAGAGAATCAATAGAAGGTTCGTTTCTGCCGGATTCATAATTTGCGATGGCAGTACAGCCATAGTGCAGAGTCTTTGCTAGTTTGCATTGTGATAAATTTTTCCGTTTTCGATATTTTTTCAAATTGAAAGAGAAATCCGACATAAAATCACCTCTGTTTTATCATACTACTTTATCCTACTTTAGGCGAATAGTCAATACTAAGGGCGAGGATGTAGTATTGTTTGGTTAGAGGTGAGGAAAGATGAGACCACTGAAACAGAAGGTCAGCGTTACGCTGGATGAAGACATTGTAAAAAGAGTGAAGGAATTATCGGAGGAGCAACAGCGTTCTTTTTCGCAATATATCAATTTAGTTTTAACAGAGCATTTGAAGCATTTAGAGCAAACGGAAAAATAGAATATCGTATTTTTTACAAGCCCTTCAACTTGATTGAAGGGCTGATTTTTCATCGTAAATTTTGCCGCCGCAGCAGGAATTTCCATGCAATTTCTTTGCGTCCTTATGATGGATATGCTATAATATACAATTAGCAAGCGTATACCCATTTTTCGGGTTCTCGCCTGCGGCGGGCAAGGGTTTTTATGATTTTTACGCAGAGGTGTATGATGAAAGGCTATTTTATTTCCGTGGAGGGCGGCGATGGCAGCGGCAAATCCACACAGATGCAGAAAATAGAGGCATATCTGACAGAGATGGGGCAGGAAGTCCTTCTGACCAGAGAGCCGGGCGGTACGCCGATGGCAGAAAAAATCCGAGAGATGATTCTTGACCCTGCCAACAGGGACTTGACGGGGCGTGCGGAAATGCTGCTGTATGCGGCGGCGCGCGCACAACACGTTGAGGAAAAAATTCTTCCTGCACTCAGAGCAGGAAAGACGGTGCTTTCTGACCGTTTCACCGATTCCAGCATTGCCTATCAGGGCTTCGGCAGAGGTCTTGGGGATATGGTGGCAGAGGTAAACCGCATTGCGACAGGCGGCGTGGAGCCGGATCTGACGATTTTTCTGAACATCACCCCTGCGGCGGGGATGGCGCGGAAAAACCGACAGGACGGGCATGTGCTTGACCGTCTGGAGCAGGAAAAGGCGGCATTTCATGAAGCGGTGTATGCAGGCTATTTGCAGCTTGCGAAGGAAAACAGCACAAGAATTGCGGATATTGATGCGGACAGACCTGCCGAGGCTGTCTTTGCGGATATCCGAAAAGCGTTAGACAGAGTATTTGGCTTTGCGCCACAAAAATAAGGAGGGGTTTTTATGAAACTCATCATTGCGATTATTCAGGACGAGGATGCGAGCGAAGTAATCTCTCATCTGAACGAAGCAAAATTTCAGGTAACGAGACTTTCCACAAAGGGTGGCTTCCTGCGCGCAGGCAACACCACCATTATGACAGGCGTGGAGGATGAAAAGGTAGAAGGCGCGCTGAAGATCATCGAGGAAAACAGCAAGGCGCGTACCCAGTATGCGACACTGCCCTCCTCCTGCGGTGCGATGCATGGGCTGATTCTGGCACCCATTGAGGTAAAGGTCGGCGGTGCAACGGTATTTGTACTGGATGTGGCGCAGTTCCACAAATATTGATTCCGGAAAAATCCAAGGAAAGGAGCGGCGGATTTGTATACATTTGAGGAAATCCGAGGGAATACCCCTTTGGTGGAGCAGCTTAGGCGTTCTGCCGCGAGCGGAAGAAGCTCCCATGCCTATCTTTTCCTGGGCGGCGCAGGGGCAGGCAAGCGGCTGATTGCGAACACCTTTGCGAAGGCGCTGCAATGCGAAGGCGAAAAACGCCCCTGCGACAGCTGCAAAAGCTGCCATGCCTTCAATCATGGCAACCACCCTGACGTGATTTATTTTCAGCCGTTGAAAAACGGGAAAACCTACACGATTGAGGATGTGCGCGAGCAGCTTCTGGAAACGGTGGATTTAAAGCCGTTTCAGTATGAAAAGAAAATTTATATCATCGAAAAGGCGGATACCTTGAATATCCAGAGCCAGAATGCGCTTCTAAAAACGCTTGAGGAGCCGCCTGCCCATGTGGTATTTCTGCTTCTGGCGGAGCGTGCCGAGACATTTCTGCCGACGATTCTTTCCCGTGTGGTGGTGATGAAAATTCGTCCGCTTTCGGCGGAAACGATTGCGGATTACCTCATGCAGGCAGGTCATTTGGCAGAGGAAAGCCACATCCTTTCGGCGTATGCCCAAGGGAGAATCGGGCAGGCGCTGGAGCTTGTCGAGGATGAGGGCTTTCGGGAAATGCGGCAGGATATTCTGGGCAAATTAGAAGCACTGCCCTCCATGAGCGAGGGGGATGCCTATCTGCTTGCGAAGGATCTGGAGGGCTATAAAAACGATTTGCGTTTTCTGGATATTATGGAATTATGGTATCGCGACCTGCTGACGGCAAAAAGCCTGCGGGAGGAAGGATACCTCATACAAAGAGATAAAAAGGATGCCATCTTTCGGGCGGCGAAGGAGCCTGCGGCACTTCTGGCGAAGAAGGCAGCCGCAGTCAGAACCGCACGAATGCGTCTGGCACAGAATGCAAATTTTCGGCTGACGATGGAAGTCATGCTGATGGATTTAAAGGAGACTGGTAAATGATAGAAGTAGTTGGAATTCGGTTCAAGAAGGCAGGGAAGATGTATTATTTTGACCCTGCTGGCATCAAACTGGAAAAGGAAGACGGCGCTATCGTGGAAACGGCGAGAGGAATTGAATACGGCACAGTCATCAAGGGCAACAGCTTTGTGCCGGAGGAGGCCATTGTTCCGCCGCTGAAGCAGGTGATGCGCAGAGCAACAGAGGAGGATACAAAATCCGTAGAGCAGAACCATAAGAAGGAAACAGAGGCTTTTGGGATTTGTCTGGAAAAAATCTCCCGTCTGGGTCTGGATATGAAGCTGGTGGATGTGGAGATGACGTTTGACAGAAATAAGCTGATTTTCTATTTCACCTCTGACGGGCGTGTGGATTTCCGTGAGCTGGTAAAGGAACTGGCGGCGGTATTCCGCATGCGTATCGAGCTGCGCCAGATTGGCGTAAGGGATGAAGCAAAAATGCTCAACGGCATCGGCATCTGTGGCAGACCGCTTTGCTGTGCAAGCTTTCTGGGAGATTTTCAGCCTGTATCCATTAAGATGGCGAAGGAGCAGAATCTTTCCCTCAATCCCACAAAAATCAGCGGTATCTGTGGCAGATTGATGTGTTGTCTGAAATATGAAGAGGATGTTTATGAGGAACTCAATAAAAAGCTGCCCCGCGTGGGGGATATTATTTCCACGCCCGACGGTACAGGTGAAATTCTCACCACAAATGTGCTGATGCAGCAGGTAAAGGCGGCGGTCAGAAAGGCGGAGAACGATCCCCCGACCATCGGGTTCTATCATGTGGATGAAATCAAGCTGATTCGCTCCAAGAAGAAGCGCAAGCAGAATCCGGAGGGCGAAAAGCATCATGAGGAATGATATTACCATCCATCCCCATGAGAGAGTGGATGATTTGCATCGGGACGGGCATCTGATTATTCAGGACCCGAAGCGCTTCTGCTTTGGCGTGGATGCAGTCATTCTCAGCGGCTTTGCGAAGGTAAAAAAGGGCGAGAATGTACTGGATTTAGGCACAGGCACAGGCATTATTCCGATTCTTCTGGCGGCAAAAACAGAAGGAAAGCATTTTACCGGTCTGGAAATTCAGACGGAGAGTGCGGAAATGGCAAACCGCAGTGTGCTTTTGAATGAGCTGGAGGAACGGGTTTCCATCAAAGAGGGGGATATCAAGGAAGCGGTGCAGCTGTTCGGGGCATCCTCGTTTGATGTGGTGACATCCAATCCGCCCTATATGAATGAGGGTGGCGGCTTGGTGAACCCCTTTGCGGCAAAGGCAATCGCAAGGCATGAGATTTTATGCTCCTTGGAGGATGTGGTTGCGGCGGCGGCACGACTGCTCCGACCGCTGGGGCGGTTTTATATGATTCACAGACCGCACCGCCTGACGGATATCATGGTGCTTCTGCGGCAGTATAGGCTGGAGCCGAAGCGGATTCGTTTCGTGCAGCCCTACGCCGATAAGGAGCCGACCATGGTTCTGGTGGAGGCGGCAAGGGGCGGCAAGCCCATGGTGAAGGTGGATGCACCTCTGGTGATTTATCAGGCACCGCAGGAATATACCGAGGAAATTGTAGAGATTTATTACGGAAAGGGACAGGCGTAAGGCGTTTGTTTATGGCAGGCTATGGCAGGAACATTGTATCTTTGTGCCACGCCCATCGGCAATCTGGAGGATATCACCCTGCGGGTGCTCAAGCTGATGGAACGCGTGGATGTGATTGCGGCGGAGGATACGCGCAATACCTTAAAATTACTGAATCATTTCGAGATTAAAACACCCATGACAAGTTACCATGAGCATAATAAGGTCACAAAGGGGCCTGTTCTGGTGGAGCGGCTTCTGGCAGGGGAAAGCATCGCACTGGTGACGGATGCGGGCATGCCCGGCATTTCCGATCCGGGGGCGGATTTGGTCAAGCTTTGCTATGCGGCAGGTGTGCCTGTGACGGTTGCGCCCGGTGCATCGGCGGCTGTGGTGGCATTGGTGCTTTCCGGTCTGGATACCAGACGCTTTGTGTTCGAGGGCTTTTTGCCGCCCGATAAAAAGGAGCGGAGAGCCATTCTGAAAACGCTGGAGCGGGAGCATCGCACGATGATTTTCTATGAGGCACCGCATCGCCTGACGGATACACTTGCGGAATTGGCGGAGCTGTTCGGCGAAAGCAGAGAAGTGGCGGCTGTCCGAGAACTGACGAAGAAATTTGAGGAGGTACGCAGGGCAACGATTGGCGAGCATCTGCGGTATTTTTCCGAAAATCCTCCGAAGGGCGAATTCGTTCTGGTCTGCGAGGGCTTTTCTTTAGAGGCACAGCGGCAGGCGGAGCGGGAAGGCTGGGAAAGCATTTCTGTAGAAGAACATGTCGCAAAATACGTTGCCGAGGGCATGAGCGAGAAGGATGCCATGAAGCAGGCGGCGAAGGACAGAGGGGTGTCTAAACGAGAGATTTATCAGATTCTGAAAAAATAAACGATTGCTGCCGCTTTGGCGGACAACGGAAAGGAGGTTTTTCAGATGGAAAGATTATTGGAAGGCTTTGCTGCATTAAGCTGGAGAGAGTATTTATTTGCGGCAGGGATGGCGTATGTCCTGACCTATATTTACCGCGTTTTTCAGCGCCGCAAGGAAAGCGGGAAAAACAAAGAAAAAACCTATGTAATTCAGACCTTCGATAAGCGCGCGATTGACCGTTGTAAGGAGCTGTTTCCGATCGATGTGCTTTCGTTCAAGGGCAAGGAATTCAAAAGAGGGATGCAGATTCGGATTACAACAATACAGCAGAATGTGATTGTTGGGGAATTTATCGGGCTGAATCGTGTGAATTTGGTTTGCATTAAGACAGGCAATAAGATTATCGCACATCAGCTGGAAAAAATCGCAGAGGTCACAAAAGCAGAATAAAGGAATAAAAAGAAAAGGGCAGTTGCAGAGGATTCTGTGACTGCCCTTTTTGGGTTGGCGGCGATGGGGCGCAGCCGCGCCAAGATGTTAGCAGTGCTTTGCACTGAATGGGCTCATTCGAGCCAAGAATCCGTTTGGTGAAGATAAGAGGTTCACCCGTTTGGAACTCTTTTGGCGAAATAAAGAATTTCGTTCTTACTTTTTATGCTAAAAAGTAACAAAAAACCCGGGACCCCTCCTCAATGGGTCCCGGACCCCCACAGGAGGTCCAAGAGGAACAATGTTCCCCTTGGATATCCCCTCCCCACAAGTCCCTTCGGGCAGTATAAAGTGCCTTTTCGGCATGGCTTGCTGTTTCATCCTTCGGGCAGGCTATCTTGAATTTTTCCGAAAAACGCAATATAGTTGCATAAAATAGTTGCAGGCGCATCTGCGCCGCTTTTATCTATGTCGTTTCCGACCTACGGGGAAGGGTTTGGAAAGGGAAACCTTGTGTCCCTTTCCTCGGTTGCGGAGGTTTGGAACCCATTGCGAAACGGGTTCCAAGTTTTTGTTACTTTTTAGCATAAAAAGTAAGGGTGGAATGCTTTGTTTTGCCGAGAAGGTTCCAAACGGGCGAACCGCTAATGTTGGCGAACCATTCTATTTTTGCGCATCTGCGCCCAATCAGTGCGGAGCACTGTTGCTTTTTCTTGCCCGCACCTATGCCAACATTTTGCCTTGGCAAATCGGCATTTGTACTGCCGCATTTCCATTCCGCGAGTGTCTATTTTGCCTGTTTGTATACAACTTTAACGGGATTTTAACGGGCAAAAATATTGAATTTTTTGGGCAGAGTCATATAATAAAATAGTACAGACCGACTGGTCTGATTTTTTCGTGAAAGGAAGACGGCGGCAGTTTTTGTTAAGCCGCAGGCATAAAAATCTGAGAAAAAGAAAGAGAACAGAGAGGAGGAATCCTATTTGAAAACAGAAAATGAGATTTTGGAAATTGCCTTTTTGTTGTTTTTGGAAAAGGGTTTTTCCGAGGTCTCCACAAATGAGCTGATTCGTGCGGCAGGGCTGACGAAGGGCGGTTTTTACTATTCCTTCAAAAGCCGAGACGATCTGGATCAGCAGGTGGTGGAAAAATATATCAGACCCTTTTTCTCTCGTCAGACAGAGGAAATGCAGCAGGCATGGGAAAAAAGCAGAGCGGAAACGCCAACGGCGGAGCTGCTGTGGAAGGGGTTTTTCCTGCCCCAGCGCTTTGCGAATTATCAGAAAAAAATCGGCAAAAAGATTGCCTTTCGGAATTTCTATTTCCTGCTTTATGAAGGGATGAAGAAATTTCCGGAGGTGGAGGAATATTTTAAGGAATTCAACAAAAAGAAGAGCGGACTGCTCTATGAAATTCTGGAAAGAGGACAGAAAAGAGGAGAAATCCTCAAAAGCATAGATCTGGAAAACTATGTAACCATGATTTTAGCCATGCAGGATGGCATTTTAGCTCTCCGTGTGCTGGATGAAACGATTGATGAGGAAGAAAAATATACAAAAATTCAATATCAGATGTGGAAGGAAATTTCCACTGCAAAGATGCAGAATTATGAAGACGGAGGTGTGACAAGTGCAGTCTCATAAAAACGATACTACATATAAAATGGGAATTGATATCGGCTCTACGACCGTTAAAGTTGTACTTGCCGATGAGGAAAACAAAATTGCCTTCAGCAGATACAGAAGACATTTTTCGGAAATCAAAAAAACAGTAAAGGATATTCTGAAGGAAGCGAAGGAAGAAATCGGCAATGCCATTTTCTCTGCCATGATTACCGGCAGCGGTGGCGTTGCTCTGGCAAAGGCGATTGGTGTGGAATTCATTCAGGAGGTGGTTGCGACAGCAAATGCCGTAGAAGCAACCGCACCCCAGACAGATGTTGCCATTGAGCTTGGCGGTGAGGATGCCAAGATTATCTATTTTCAAGGCGGCAACATAGAGCAGAGAATGAACGGTGTTTGTGCCGGTGGTACAGGCTCCTTTATCGACCAGATGGCAAGTCTTTTGCAGACAGATGCAACAGGACTGAATGAGCTGGCAAAGGGATATAAGGTGATTTATCCTATTGCATCCCGTTGCGGTGTATTCGCAAAGACGGATATTCAGCCCTTGATTAACGAGGGTGCCAAAAAAGAGGATTTGGCGGCTTCTATTTTTCAGGCGGTTGTCAATCAGACTATCGCAGGGCTGGCATGCGGCAAGCCTATCCGCGGACATGTTGCCTTCCTAGGCGGCCCGCTGCATTTCCTTTCCGAGCTGCGCCTGCGTTTCATTGAAACACTGAAGCTGACGGATGAAACAACGATTATTCCTGAAAATTCCCATCTGTTCGCCGCTTACGGCACAGCCGTTTCCAATAAGGGCGAAGCAGAGCTGGATTTTGATACATTGCTGCATAAGCTGGATAACGGCGTGGAGCTGACGGCAGAGGTTTCACGTATGGAGCCGTTGTTTAAGGATGAAGCGGATTATGCCGCTTTCAAGGAACGTCATGACAGAGATAAGGTAAGACGCGTGCCCCTGTCGAATTATCATGGGGATGCCTTCCTTGGTGTGGATGCAGGCTCTACTACAACAAAGGTGGCTCTGGTTTCCAAGGATGGCGATTTGCTCTATTCCTTCTATGCAGGCAATGAGGGCAATCCGCTGAACGTGGTTATGAAGAGCCTGAATGAAATGTATGATATGATGCCTGAGGATGTTGTGATTCGCAATTCCTGCGTGACGGGCTATGGCGAAGGGCTGATTAAGGAAGCCCTGATGATTGACCTTGGCTATATTGAAACCGTTGCACATTATAAGGCGGCGCAGTTCTTCAAGCCTGATGTGGACTTTATTCTGGACATCGGCGGACAGGATATGAAATGTATCCGCATTAAGGATAATGTCATCGACAGTGTTCTGCTGAATGAGGCATGCTCCTCCGGTTGCGGCTCCTTCATCGAAACCTTCGCAAAATCTCTGAATTATACCGTTGTGGATTTTGCAAAGGCTGCGCTGTTCGCAAAGCAGCCCATCGACCTTGGCTCCAGATGTACGGTATTTATGAATTCCCGCGTGAAGCAGGCACAGAAGGAGGGCGCAGAGGTTGCGGATATCTCCGCAGGTCTGGCGTATTCCGTTATCAAAAACGCACTGCTTAAGGTAATCAAGATTTCCGACCCGAAGGCAATGGGGAAATCCATGGTTGTACAGGGTGGTACCTTCTACAATGATGCGGTGCTGAAAAGCTTTGAAATGATCAGCGGCAGAGAGGCAGTCCGTCCCGATATCGCAGGCATCATGGGGGCCTTCGGCGCAGGGCTGATTGCCAGAGATAAATACACCGCAGGCTATCAGACCACGCTCATCAGCCGCGATGAAATGAACGCATTGGAAGTACATTCCAATATGGCAAGATGTCAAGGCTGTACCAACCACTGCCTGCTGACGGTCAATCTGTTCAGCGGCGGCAGACGCTTCATCACAGGCAACCGCTGCGAAAGAGGTCTGGGCAAGGAAAAAATTGAAAACCCTGCACCTAACCTGTATGATTATAAACGCCATAGACTGTTCGATTATGAACCCTTGACGGCAGAACAGGCAACGAAGGGAACAGTCGGTATCCCTCGCGTGCTGAATATGTTTGAGGATTATCCCTTCTGGTATACCTTCTTTACCAAGCTGGGATACAGGGTGGTGCTTTCTCCCTTCTCCTCCAAGGCAGTGTTTGAGATGGGCATGGAATCCATCCCCAGTGAATCCGTCTGCTACCCTGCAAAGCTGGTGCATGGGCATATCATGTGGCTGATTAACGCAGGCGTTGATTTTATCTTCTATCCCGGTGTGGTTTACGAAAGACGGGACAGCGCCGCGGCGGATAATAACTATAACTGTCCTATCGTGGCATCCTATAATGAAAATATCAAAAACAACGTGGAAGATTTGAGGGAAAAGAATATCAAATTCATGAATCCCTTCCTTGCGCTGGATAAAATTGAAACCGTCATCAAGCGTATGCAGGAGGAATTTGTACCCATGGGCTGTGATGCCAAGGAGATTAAGGCGGCAGTGGAAGCCGGCTGGAAGGAATGGGGCAATTTCCGCAGAGATATGCGCAAAAAAGGCGAGGAAACGCTGAAATATATCCGTGAGAATAACATGACAGGTATTGTTCTGGCAGGCAGACCCTACCATGCAGACCCTGAAATTAACCACGGGATTCCCGAACTGATTGCAGGCTACCGCATTGCCGTTCTGACGGAGGACAGCGTGGCGCATCTGGGACATGTGGAACGTCCCACCGTTGTGCGTGACCAGTGGACGTATCATTCCAGATTGTATGAAGCGGCGGCATTTGTAAAGAAGCAGAAGGATATCGAATTTGTACAGCTGAACTCCTTTGGCTGCGGTCTGGATGCCGTAACAACCGATGAGGTGAAATCGATTCTGACAGCCGCCGGCAAGATTTATACTGCCTTGAAGATTGATGAGGTAAATAACCTTGGTGCGGCGCGTATTCGTATCCGCTCCCTGATTGCGGCGATTGAGGACAGAAAGGAAAAGCATGTGCAGATTAAGGAAGGGGATGCCTCCCTGCACCGCGTGCTTTTCACAAAGGAAATGAAGAAGGAATATACCATCATTTGTCCGCAGATGTCGCCCATTCATTTTGAGCTTCTGGAGCCTGCATTCCGTCAGGCAGGGTATAAAATCGAAGTAATGGCGGCAATGGATAAGCATGCCATTGAAACAGGGTTGAAATATGTCAATAATGATGCCTGCTATCCTGCACTCATTTCTATCGGGCAGCTGCTGAATGCGTTGCTTTCCGGTAAATATGACCTGAACCGTACGGCGCTTCTCATCACCCAGACGGGCGGCGGCTGTCGTGCAACAAACTATATTGCCTTTATCCGTAAGGCACTGGAAAATATGGGTATGCCCAATATTCCCGTTATCTCCATCAACCCTGCGGGGCTGGAAAAGAACCCCGGCTTTAAATATGAGCCCGCCCTGTTGCATCGCGCATTGCAGGCGATTGTATACGGCGATTTGTTCATGCGTGTGCTGTACCGCACCAGACCCTATGAAAAGGTAAAGGGCTCTGCAAATGCCCTGCATGAAAAATGGGTAGAAAAGCTGAAAAAAGACCTGCTCAAGGCAGACAGAAGAACGTACTCTGAAAATATCCGCAACATTATCAGGGAATTTGAGGAGCTGCCTTTGTTGGATATCAAGAAGCCCAGAGTCGGCGTGGTTGGGGAAATTTTGGTAAAATTCCACCCTACTGCAAATAACGATCTGGTCAACCTTCTGGAACGCGAAGGCGCAGAAGCGGTTGTACCCGATTTGCTGACCTTTGCGCTGTATTGCTGTCATAATCAGGTGCAGAAGGAAAAATATCTGGGCGGCAGCAGAAAGGCGCGCATTGTCGGGAATCTGGTGGCGAAGGTTATCGAATGGTATCAGAAGCCTATGATGGATGCTCTGGAAAAGAGCAAACGCTTTGATAAGCCCGAAAACATCAGAAGCCTTGGCAAGGAGGCGGAAAAGATTGTTTCCCTCTGCAACCAGACGGGCGAGGGTTGGTTCCTGACAGCGGAAATGATTGAACTGATTCATAGCGGTGTGCCGAATATCGTCTGCACACAGCCCTTCGGTTGTCTGCCGAACCATGTTGTTGGCAAGGGTGTCATCAAGGAGCTGCGCAAGCAGTACCCCATGTCCAACGTGGTTGCGATTGACTATGATCCCGGTGCAAGTGAGGTCAACCAGCTGAACCGTATCAAGCTGATGTTGGCAAGCGCAAATAAAAATCTGGAAAAGGCAAATGAACATAATACAAAGAAGCTGAAAAAGCCCCATTCTGCGGAACAGGTTGCTTTCAAGATTGAAGATTAAAAACAAAAAGGACATCGGATTTTCCGATGTCCTTTTTGTTTGTCAGCTTAGATAAGATTTGTCAGCTTTGCCTGTACTGCCGCAATCTGCTCATCTGTAGGTTCGCCGGGGGTCCATGTCACATTGATGCCGTCATCCTCGCGTCTGGGAATCAGGTGGATATGAAAATGGAACACTGTCTGTCCGGCAATGGGGCCGTTATTCTGCAGAATATTCATATCGGTGAAGCCAAGCACTTCCTTCATGGCTCTTGCCAGCTTTGCCGCCAATGCGTACGCTCTGCCTGCCTGCGCAGGGTCGATTTCAAAGACATTTGGCACATGGTTTTTGGGCAGGATCAGTGCATGCCCCTCGCCGGAAGGAAATCTGTCCAGAATTACCTTAAATTCATCATTTTCGTATATGGTTGCAGAAGGAATTTCTCCTGCAATGATTTTGCAAAAAATACAGTCGCTCATAGGTATCTTCCTTTCTTTGGTGTAATTTTCCTCTATCATAACACGAAAAAATGAGAATTTACAGGGGTTTAGCCAAAGTATTTTGCATACAGATGGGAAAGGGCAACGGCATGATTCTGCTTATCTGTCAGGATTTCAAAAAAGGCGTTCCGGAGGTCTGCTTCCGTCATGGCAAAGAGCAGAGCACGATAGAATGAAATATCATCCATTTCGGCAAGCAGCAGTTCCTCCAGAAGGGCGCAGGTATCGGTGGCTTCTGTGGCTTCTTCTGTTTCGCAGGCTTCGTTTTCCTGTGGCGTTGTGCCGAAAATGAGAAAGCCGACCTCCTGCAAAAGCCGCAGATGCTTCTTTCCGTCCAGATACATGGTGCGGAGAATCTGTCCCGCCTCTGAAAGCTCTGCACGGTCAAGAAGGGTCTCAAATTTTCGGGTGGTTTCCGTTGCTTCTGTACGGGCGAGGGAAAGCAGTTCCTCTAGACGCTTATCCTGCGCAAGCAGCGAGGGCTTCTCTGCCTGCGTTTCCTTCGCACGGGAATGATATAGCTGTGTATTTCGGTTGTATGGATACATATTTGTCTCCTTTTGCTTTTTCTATCATCCTATGCAAAAGGGCTGTCCTTCTTGCCTTTTGGCAGGGAAATAAGGATGGTATGCGGCAGGGTTTTGTGTTAGAATGAGGAAAAGGAATTGAGAAACTCTGAAAAGGTGGGTATAAAAAATGAGCAAGAAAATCGTATTGACGGGCGGCGGCACAGCCGGGCATGTGACCCCGAATTTGGCATTGCTGCCATATCTGAAGCAGGAAGGCTATGAGGTTATTTATATCGGCTCTCAGAATGGCATTGAGCGCACGCTGATTGAGGCGGAGGGCATCCCTTATTATGGCATTTCCACAGGGAAGTTGCGCCGTTATCTTTCCAAGGAGAACCTCAAGGATGTATTCAAGGTGCTGAAGGGCATCAGCGAAGCAAAGCGTCTGTTAAAGAAATTAAAGCCGGATTTGGTATTTTCCAAGGGTGGCTTTGTGGCGGTTCCCGTTGTGCTGGGTGCAAAGAAGAACCACATTCCCGTTATTATCCATGAATCGGACATCACCCCCGGTCTGGCGAATAAGATTGCTATGCCCTCCGCAAGGGTGATTTGTGCCACCTTCCCTGAAACCCTGCAGTATGTGCCGAAGGGTAAGGGTGTGCATACGGGGACACCCATCCGTAAGGAATTATTCGAGGGGGAGAGAGAAAAAGGTCTGTCCGCCTGTGGCTTCAGCGGCGAAAAGCCTGTTCTGCTGATGATGGGCGGCTCTCTGGGGGCGGTCAAGCTGAATGACTGCCTGCGTGAAATCCTGCCTGAACTGACAAAAACGTTTGATATCATCCATCTTTGTGGCAAGGGAAATCTGGATGAAGGTCTGCAAAACAGAACAGACTATAAGCAGTTTGAATATGTTTCCGATGGGCTGAATGATTTATTCGCGGCGGCGGATTTTGTGGTTTCCCGCGCAGGGAGCAACTCCATTTCGGAATTTCTGGCACTGAAAAAGCCGAGCCTGCTCATCCCTCTGAGCGCAAGGGCGAGCCGCGGCGATCAGATTCTCAATGCGGCCTCCTTTGAAAAGCAGGGTTTTGCGCGCGTGCTGGATGAGGATGAAATGACGGCAGAAACGATGAAAAAAGAGATTTTTGCTTTGTATGAAAATAAGGAAAAATATGTTGCGGCAATGGAAAAAAGCCTTGCGGGGGACGGCGTTGCAGCTGTGATGACGCAGATTAAAGCCTTGATGCGCTGATTTTGGCAAGAAACAGCGAAAATGTTAATGCAATCTTAAGAATTTCTGAATTGACACTCCAAAGACGGATGGACTAAAATGGACGTTAGGAAAAAAGAAAACGGAGGAAATGAAAATGAAGAAAAGATACCTTGCGTTGGCGTTGGCGGTAGTTCTGGCAGTTTGTGCGGCAGGCTGCGGCAAAGAGGAAGCGAAGGACGATAGCAATAAAACGGCAGAAAAGGGAACGGTAGATACCACGGAAATTTTACAGGCGCAGATGCCTGAGGAGGGCGAGGAAATCGCCGTGATTACTACATCCAAGGGGGTTGTGAAGATGCGCTTTTTCCCCGAAGAAGCACCTAAGGCAGTGGAAAACTTCAAAACACTGGCAAAGAAGGGCTATTATAACGGGCTGCTTTTTCATCGTGTGATTGAGGACTTCATGGTGCAGACGGGCGACCCGAAGGGTGACGGCACAGGCGGCGAAAGCTGCTGGGGCGAAGCCTTCGAGGATGAAATTTCCCCGAAGCTGCATTATTACAGAGGTGCGGTTGCCATGGCAAATTCCGGTGCGAATACAAACGGCAGTCAGTTCTTTATCGTACAGGCAAAGGACGTTGTAGAGGAAGCGCTGACCGCACTGCGGGATGCCCGTGATAATAACGAAGGCGAGGAGCTGGGCGTAACCCTGACGGACGGGAAGTATTATACCTTTAGCCAGCTGTTTCCCGATTCTGTTCTGGAGCACTATAAAGAGGTCGGCGGCGCGGCACATCTGGAATATGTTTTCGGCAATCCCTATACCATTTTCGGGCAGGTCTTTGAGGGTCTGGATGTGGTGGATGCCATCGCGGCGGCAGAAACAAATGAAAACGATAAGCCTGTGGAGGATATTACCATCGAAAGCATTACCTTTGAAAATTATCATGCACAATAACAAAAACATAACAGAAAAATTCGGGGGCGTTTGGTTGTGCAAACGCCCTTCTGCATGGGAAAAACACGGGCAAATCTGCATTTTCTGTTGCAAATAGGGGTAAATCATAGTATTATTTGAAAGAATGGAGTAATTTGTACAAAAATAAGAAGAACAAAAGGAGAGACAATAAATGAGCTTGTATGAAGATTGGATGAAGAAGGCATTTTCTCAGGAAGGCCGCAGCATTGAAGCGGTTTGGGAGGAATATCTGCCCAAGGAACAGAAAATCTATGAATATATCCTCGGCGAAAAGGTAACAAAGCTGGAAGGCACGATTGCGGAGCTGGCTGCACGTTTCGATATGACAGCAGAAATGATTGTTGCATTTATCGACGGTCTGAACGCATCTCTGGAAGAACCCTTTGATATGGAGACTCTGGCAGAGGACACAAAGGTTTGCATCAATATTGATTTTGAGAAGCTGTATAAGCTGATGATTGAATATAAGGCAGAGCATCTGTCCAACCTGCCCCAGTGGGACGGTATTTATGACGCAGAAACCAGAAAGCATTTTGCACTGGAACAGAAGAAATCCAAAACCATCGTAAAGGGCGAAAAAATCGGTCGTAACGATCCCTGCCCCTGCGGTTCCGGTAAAAAATATAAAAAATGCTGCGGCAGAAACGCGTAAGGCTATGAAGACGATTGTGGCAAAGGTTGACCTGCGCCAAGCGTCATCCGCAGAAGTCATTCAGACGGCTGCAAAAATTTTGCAGGAGGGCGGTCTGGTGGCTTTTCCTACAGAAACCGTTTACGGTCTGGGCGGAAATGGCTTGGACAGCGCAGCCTGTGAAAAAATATATCTTGCGAAGGGGCGGCCTTCGGACAACCCCTTAATCCTGCATATTTCCGAAATAGAAGAATTAGACCGCATTGTTGCGGAGGTTTCCCCGCAGGCAAAGGCGTTGATGGATGCCTTCTGGCCCGGCCCGCTGACGATGATTTTCAAGAAGAAGGATATTGTCCCTGCGAAGGCAACCGGCGGTCTGGATACCGTAGCGGTGCGTTTTCCGAATCACCCCGTTGCGAGGGCGATTATCCGCGCGGCAGGTCTGCCCATTGCGGCACCGAGCGCCAATTCCTCAGGCAAGCCAAGCCCCACCAGAGCCTCCCATGTGGAGTATGATCTGAATGGGAAGATAGATATGATTGTGGACGGCGGAGCGGCAGAATGGGGACTGGAATCCACGATTGTGGATGTTTCGGACGAAATCCCCATGATTCTGCGTCCCGGTGCGGTGACAAAGGAAATGATAGAGGAGGTTGTCGGGCAGGTAGAAATTGATCCGGCAATCCTGCACAAGCCCACGGCGGATTTTAAACCAAAAGCACCGGGGATGAAATATACGCATTATTCTCCCAAGGCAGAGGTTTTTCTGGTGAAGGGAGAACAGAAGGCTGTTGCAGAAAGGATTAACGCGCTTGCGGCGGCGGAACGTGCGGCAGGCAAAAAGGTCGGCGTGATGGCAACGGAGGAAACAAAGACGCTATATCATGCGGATATCATTCTTTCTCTGGGCAGCAGAGCAAAACCCGAAGAAATCGGCGCGAACCTTTTCAAAACCCTGCGGAAATTTGATTTTCTGGGGGTGGATGTGGTTTATTCCGAGGTCTTTTCCGAAAAAGGCGAGGGAATGGCGATTATGAACCGTCTGAACAAGGCGGCAGGCTATCGGGTATTAGAAGCGGAATAAAGAAGAAAAAAGGAGTGTTTGATATGTTGGCATTGGGCTGTGATCATGGCGGTTACCCCCTGATGAAGGAAGTCATCAAATATCTGGAGGATAATAAAATTGCATTTAAGAACTTCGGCACCTACTCCGAAGCCTCTGTAGATTATCCCGAATATGCAAAAAAGGTTGCACACGCAGTTGCCGAAGGCGAATGTGAAAAGGGTATCCTGATTTGCGGCACGGGCATCGGTATTTCCATTGCGGCAAATAAGGTAAAGGGTATCCGCTGTGCATTGTGCGGCGATGTGTTCTCCGCAAAGGCAACCAGAGAGCATAATGATGCAAATATTCTGGCGCTGGGCGCACGAGTAACAGGGCCCGGTCTGGCACTGGAGATTGTAAAGGCGTTTCTGGAAACACCGTTTTCCAATGACGAGCGTCACATCAGAAGAATTAAACAAATCGAAGATTGAGAGGGAAGAAGCATGAGTAAATTATTTGTATCCGAGCATCCTCTGATTCATACCAAAATGGCAATGCTCAGAGATGAACAGACCGGCACAAAGGAATTTCGTGAGATTATCGGCGAGGTAGCCTCTCTGCTTCTGTATGAAGCAACCAGAGATCTGCCCTTGAAGGAAGTACAGGTAAAAACACCCATCGCGACCGCAACCTGCAAAACCATTGATACCAAGCTTGCAATGGTTCCTATTCTGCGCGCAGGGCTTGGCATGACAGATGGGCTTCTGAACCTGCTGCCTGCGGCAAAAATCGGACATATCGGTTTGTATCGTGATGAAACCACACTGGAGCCTGTGGAATATTACTGCAAGCTGCCTTTGGATATTGAAGAACGCACCGTATTTCTGACAGACCCTATGCTGGCAACGGGCGGTTCCGCAGATGCGGCAATTGGCTTTCTGAAGGCAAGAGGGGTAAAAAATATTATTTTCCTGTGTATTCTGGCAGCAACAGAGGGCGTGGAGCGTTTGCAGAAGAATCATCCCGATGTGGATATTTATGCAGCGGCGTATGATGACGGCAGTCTGAATGAGCATGGATATATCGTACCCGGTCTGGGGGACGCAGGCGACCGTATCTTCGGTACGAAGTAAAACCACTCCCGGGAGGAGAGATTGATTTTGGTAGAACATAACTGGTTATTATATATTGCTGCCTTTGCTTGTGCCTTCGCCATCACTCTGGTGACGACACCCTTCGCAAAATGGCTTTCCGTCAAATGCGGCGCAATCGATTATCCGAAGGACAGAGGTGTGCATAAAAAACCAATGCCCCGTATGGGCGGGGTAGCCATCGTGCTTGGCTTTACAATTACGGTGCTGATGGTGAATTATTTTGATAAAAGCATGGACAGCAGACAATTTGCAGGCTTTTTGGTTGGCGCACTGCTGATTGCAGGCTTGGGCGTAGTGGATGATATGAAAAATCTGCCGGCAAAGCTGAAATTCTGCGTGCAGATTCTGGCGGCGCTGATTGTCATTTTTTCCGGCACACGGATTCAGGTGGTGCTTTGGCCCGTAACGGCATATTTGCAGAAATTTAGTATCCCCATCACGCTTGTCTGGATTGTCGGCGTGACGAACGCGGTAAATCTGATTGACGGTTTGGATGGTCTGGCGGCAGGGGTTACCTCCATTGCGGCAATGAGCCTGATGGTGCTCTGCATTATGACAGGTAGCACAACGGCGGTTGGCTTAACGGCGGCACTGGCAGGGGCTTGTTTGGGATTCCTTCCCAGAAACTTCAACCCTGCGGAAATCTTTATGGGCGATACAGGCTCTACGTTCCTTGGCTTTGTGCTTGCGGTAACGAGTATCCTCGGTGTATTCAAGGGCTATGCCCTGCTTGCGCTGATTGTGAGCGTGCTTTGCGTTGGACTGCCTGTGTTTGATACGATTTGTGCAATGCTGCGCCGTATGGCGAAAAATCAGCCCATCATGCAGGCGGACAGAGGACATCTGCATCATAAGCTGATTGACCATGGCTTCAGCCAGAGACAGGCGGTATTGATTATGTATACCATCAGCCTGCTGTTGGGGCTTCTGGCAATCTTTATCAGCTTTAAGGATTCCGGTACGATTGTGGTTATGGCGCTGACGGTGATTGTGCTGTGCTTCATCATTTATTATTTCAATGCCCATATCAGAAATAAGCAAGACCATGATGATAAATAATGGCTCAGTCGATTTTCTCCCTGTTTCCAAAACAGGGAGATTTTTTCTGCCCGTGTACCTGTTTTTTCAAAAGGAAATATAGTATAATAAAGGTTCAGAAAATAACAGATTCCGGTGAGAAAGGAGGAAAGCCGTATGGCGGAAGAAATTCGTTTAAGTAAAAGCTTCATAGAAACCGAGCTGCCGCAGGCACCTCCCTTATATGTGTCGGTTTATCTGATGACATTAGCCGTTGGGCAGGATGCGAAGAAGGTGGCTGAACGGCTGAAAGCCACAGAAACAGATGTCCTCTATGCCTGGGGCTATTGGAAGGGCAAGGGCTATTTGCAGGAGGAGAAAAAGCAGGAAACAGAAAGACCTGCATTGGTTTCCTCTGTACGCCCCGATTATTCTCCGAGAGAATTGGCACTTTACATAAAAAATGATAAGGTCAGAAAATTATTTGATTCCGCGCAGAAAAAGCTGGGAAAAATGCTTTCGCAGCAGGATATGAGCCTGCTGTTCAGCTTTTATGATTGGCTTGGTCTGCCGATGGAGGTCATCGAGCTGCTGCTTTCCTATTGCACCGCAAGCGGGCATACCGGTATGCGCTATATCGAAAAGGTCGCTATCGGCTGGGCAGAGGAAGGCGTGAATACTGTGGAAAAGGCAGCGGAATATATTGAGCTGCGGAAAACCGGCTACCGCTCTATTTTGCAGGCGTTTGGGCAGAATCGTATGCCTGTGGCGGCAGAGGAAGCCTATATGAAAAAATGGCTGCAGGAATATAAGCTGCCGTTGGATGTGGTGAAGCTTGCCTGTGAAAGAACGGTTATGCAGACGGGAAAGGCATCCTTTGCATACGCCGACCGTATTCTGGAAAATTGGAAAAAGGCAGGCGTGTCCGCTGTCGCGGATGTGCAGGCGCAGGATGCCGCCTTTGCGGCGAAAAAGGCGCAGAATACATCGACCGCACAGACCGCAGAAAAGCCACAGCGCGCACAGAAGCAGAATCGTTTCATCAATTATACGCAGAGCGAATGGGATTTTGCGGAGCTGGAGAGATTGGAACGGGAACAGAGAGAAAAATGGTAAAAACAGATAAAATAGATTGGGGGGAGAAAATTGGCAACGAAAACACAGATTTACAAGGAAGTCCTGCGGGAATATGATGCCCTGCGGACGCGTAAGGCGGCGGAGCTGCGAGAACGGAAGGAAAGCCTGTATGCGCGCTTTCCGCGTCTGGCAGAAATAGAGGAGACGCTTTCCATGGTTGGTGTTTCTACGGCAAAGCTGGTGCTGCTGCATCCGGAGGAACGGGAAAAAGCAATGACGGAAATGAAACAGAAGCAGCAGGCCCTGCAGGGCGAGCGGATGGCACTTCTGGCGAAAAACTGCCTTTCTCCCTCTTTGCTGAAGCTGGAATACGCATGTGAAAAATGCAGGGATACAGGCTATATCGAAGGTACGCCCTGCACCTGCATGCGGCGCAAGCTGATGGACAGGCTGTATGACCAGTCCAATGTACGCGATGTGATTAAGCTGGAAAATTTCGATACCTTCGATTTGCGTCTCTTTGATACAGAGGTTGTGCCTGCGGAGGGCATTTCGCCCAAGGAAAATGCACAGCGCAATCTGAAAAAAGCGATGGAATTTGCGGAGCATCCGGAGGGGGAAAATCTCTTGCTTTACGGCGGCGCAGGCAGAGGGAAAACCTTCCTGTGCAACTGTATTGCGAAGGAGGTTCTGGAGCATGGGAAAACGGTGCTTTACCTCACGGCAGGGCAGCTTTTCAAGCAGCTGGAGGATATGCGCTTTCGCAACAAGGAGGAGGAAGAGCCCTTCGATTGGGACAGTGAAATTCTGGATGCGGATCTGCTGATTATCGATGACCTTGGGACGGAATTTGCAACGATGTTTACCGCCTCGGAGCTGTTCCGCATTGTCAATGACAGAAAGCTGAGAAAACGCCCTGTTGTGATTTCCACCAATCTGGATTATCGTGCGCTGATGGAGCAGTATTCCGATCGCGTGATGAGCCGTCTGATTGGGGAATATACCACACTGAAATTCTTCGGGGATGATATTCGGATGAAGAAAAAATACAGATAAGACAAAACAGGGTTTTGTTTTATATTCAGACAGAGGAATAAACAGAGGAGCTTCGACAGGTGGCAAGTGCCTTGAAGCCCTCTGTTTTTCTTTTTCCCTGTAATAGTAAGAGCTTTTTTGCAAAAAAGACGATTTTTTTCAGCCTGTCCGTTGAAATCCTGCGTTGCGTTTCTCCGGAAAGTATGCTAGAATTATATCTTAATATGGTCTCTGTATTTGGAACAGAAAAACGGAGATGGAGAAAGAAACGAGAATAAGGAGGAACGCTCTTGAACAAATATCTTAAACCAATCGGAATTTATGTGCTGATTTTTGTGGTTATTTTAGCGGCACTGGCGTATACAGGCCCACAGATTCTTCCGCAGCGCAATGATGCGGCGCAGGAGGAATATGTCTACAGCGACCTGTTGAAGGAACTGGACGAAAATAACGTGGCTTCTGTGGAGGTTTCCAGAAGAACAGAGGTCGGAGACTACGGTACGGCGGAGGCAACGCTGAAGGACGGCAGTGTCATCCGTGTGGATGTGCCGAGTATATCCGTATTGCAGCAGGTGCTGGATGAAAAAGCCCTGACAAATGACGTAAAGATTGACGTTGGGGATTTGCAGAGAGAAAGCATGCTTTCTCAGGTGGTACCCTCTCTCATCATGATGATTGTGATGATTATTATCTTTATTCTGCTGTTCAACCGTATGCAGGGCGGCGGCGGAAAGATGAACAACTTCGGCAAGAGCAAGGCAAAAATGAGCGTTGACGGGGAAAGCAATGTTACCTTTGACAACGTAGCAGGCTGTGACGAGGAAAAGGGTGAGCTGGAGGAATTGGTAGAATTTCTGAAGGCACCCAAGAAATTTACGGAGTTAGGTGCGCGCATCCCGAAGGGTGTGCTGCTGGTGGGCCCTCCGGGTACCGGTAAAACATTGCTGGCAAAGGCAGTTGCCGGCGAAGCAGGCGTACCCTTTTTCAGTATTTCCGGTTCCGACTTCGTGGAAATGTTTGTCGGTGTCGGTGCATCCCGCGTAAGGGATTTGTTTGAACAGGCGAAGAAAAACGCCCCCAGTATTGTATTTATCGACGAAATCGATGCTGTCGGCAGACGCAGAGGCGCAGGTCTTGGCGGCGGACACGATGAACGCGAGCAGACATTGAACCAGCTGTTGGTTGAGATGGACGGCTTCGGCATCAACGAAAGCGTTATTATTATTGCGGCAACCAACCGCGCGGATATCCTTGACCCGGCGCTGCTCAGACCCGGTCGTTTCGACAGACAGGTTTATGTCGGCAGACCCGATGTAAAGGGCAGAGAGGCCATCCTGCGCGTGCATGCAAAGGGCAAGCCTATGGCATCTGAGGTGGATTTGAAGGTGGTTGCGCAGACAACTGCAGGCTTCACCGGTGCGGATCTGGCAAACCTTTTGAATGAAGCGGCGCTGCTGACCGCCAGAGACGGCAAGAAGAAAATTGATATGGAAGAAATCCAGAAGGCACTGATTAAAATCGGTGTCGGGACGGAAAAGAAAACAAGAGTCATTTCCGAAAAGGAAAAATACATCACAGCATACCATGAGGGCGGTCATGCCATCCTCTTTGAGGTGCTGAGCGAGCTTGACCCTGTCCATAGCATTTCCATCATTCCTACGGGGATGGCGGGCGGCTATACTATGCCACTGCCCGGTGAGGACAGAATGTATATGACAAAAATGATGATGGAACAGGAAATCATCAGCCTTCTGGGCGGTCGTGCGGCAGAAGAACTTGTAATCAAGGATATCACCACCGGTGCATCCAATGATATTGAACGTGCGACATCCATGGCAAGAGATATGGTAACAAAATACGGCATGAGCGAGCTGCTTGGGCCCATCCAGTTCGGCGGCGATAATGATGAGGTCTTTATCGGCAGAGACTGGGGACATGCAAGAAATTACGGCGAAGGCGTAGCGGCAACCATCGATCAGGAGGTTAACCGTATTGTGACAGACGCTTATCGGGAGGCAAAGCGCCTCTTGCAGGAGAACATGGAAATGCTCCATGCAACCGCAAAGCTCTTAGTAGAAAAGGAAAAGGTAACAGGGGACGAATTCCGCTCTTTGTTTGACCAGAAGGTACGCAACGAGGTTCTGGGCATTGCAAATGAGGCGGAGCAGCCCACAGAAACAGCGGAAAACAGAGAGGAGAACTAAGGATTATGGAATTCAAAAACATCGTACCCGGTATGACATTTGAAAAGGAATTTATCGTAGAGGAAGGCGATACCGCATCTCATTTCGGCAATGATAAGGTGCCTGTATTCGCATCCCCCAGACTGATTTCCTGGATTGAAGGCACAGCAATCGGCACAGTTGCTCCTTTCCTGCCGGAAGGCTGGGAAACCGTAGGCACAACCTTCGATCTTGCACACCTTGCCGCAACACCCGTTGGCATGAAGGTGCGCGTGGTAACAGAGGTGACAGAGGTGAAGGGCAAGATGCTGACCTACTCTGTAAAGGCGTATGACGAAGTGGATAAAATCTGCGAAGGCACACATGGCCGTGCCATCATCGAGCTGGATAAATTCCTGAGCCGTGTAAACAAAAAAGGCACAAAATAAGAAGCAAGGCAAACGAAGGTCTGGAGTGCGTCCCGTACTGCAGGCCTTTTTCTTCGAGAGAAAAAGGAGAGGCATTATGGCAAAGAAAATTCTGGCGGCGGCCAATAATAAAGAGCAGAAATATTTTATGGAGGAGGAATTTAAATTCCTGCCCGATACGATTAAAGAGGATTTGAAGCGTATCTGCGTTTATATGGCAGAAAAGCTGAACTGCACTTTTCTGGTAGGCTTTGATGACAACGGGGATGTGTATTTTGAGACTATAAAGCATGAGGGTGATTTTGATTTTGACGAAATCGGTGCAGAACTGGAAATCAAACGCCTGCAAAAGGAAGAGTTGGAGCTGTTCCGTGCGATGGAGCTGTGGTATGTGCTTTTTTGCACAAAAGAGGGCGCACCTGCGAAGGAGGAATTGATGCGCAGAGCGGCAGCAGAGGGGAAAACCTTATAAGATTGTGTAAAAAATAACAAGAAAATCAAAAAAAATATTGTAAAATCCGCAGTTGCTGTTATAATGGATTTGGTTGTGTATCAACGGCGGAGAAAAGGGGAAATAGCATGACCCGTTTCGGGCAGGCATAGAAACACCCCTTGCCGTAAGGCACAGAAAAATATGATTCCAAATCATCTTGTATCCTGCGAGAATGAGAATGAAAGGAGCTTTTCAAATGAGCGAAACAGCAAACACACAGGCAGAAACAGGCAAAAAGGGAAAAATGTCGGCAAGAGAGCTGACCACATTGGGCCTTCTGACAGGGGTACTGCTTCTGATGAGCGTAACTCCCTTGGGATATTTCCATACCTTCGGGTTAGATATTTCTCTGATGATGGTTCCCGTTGCAATCGGCGCGATGCTGATGGGCCCCAAGGCAGGGGCATGGCTGGGGCTGATTTTCGGCGCAACCAGCTTTTATCAGGCGGTGACAGGCTCCTCTGCGTTCAGCACGATGCTGTTTAACATTAACCCGATCTATGCGTTCCTGCTTTGCATCCCCACCCGTGTGCTGATGGGCTTTCTGACAGGTGTGATTTTTAAAGCGGCGCAGAAGGTGGATAAAAAGAAAACAGTCTGCTATTTTGTCGGCGGCTTTTTTGCGGCATTTCTGAATACATTGTTCTTCATGGGCGTGCTGCTTATTTGCTACTGGAATACAGAATTTATTCAGGGTATCAATGAAACATTGGGCGGTCTGAATCCTCTGATGTTCGTGGTTGCGTTTGTCGGCGTGAACGGCGCATTGGAAATGCCCTCCAGCTGTATTGTCGGCGGTATTGTTTCCAAGGCAGTCAACAGAGCATTGTATACGAAAAAGGAAGCATAAGTTTTACATAAATAAGAAAATGTAAATGCATACGGCGCAGGATGGATTTCCTGCGCTGTTCTTCATATAAAATTCCGAATAGGAGAAGGTTTTATGTTATTGGTAATTGATGTGAGCAATACAAATATGGTTTTGGGCGTATTTAATGGGGAGAATCTTGTGGCGAACTGGCGGCTCTCTACGAAAAGCGGACGCACTGCGGATGAAACAGGGCTTCTGATTTGCAGCCTGTTTGCATATTCTGATGTTTCTGTATGCGATATTGAGGCAATCATTGTTTCCTCTGTTGTGCCGGATGTGATGTATTCCACACTCAATGGCATTAAAAAATTCTTGAAAAAAGACCCGATTGTGGTGCGTGCCGGTCTGAAAACAGGTATCAACCTGCGGATGGAAAACCCGAAGGAAATGGGGACAGACCGCATTGTCAACCTTGTGGCGGCGTATGAGCTGTATGGCGGCCCTGCCATCGTGGTGGATTATGAAACCGCAACCACATTTGATGTTGTCAGTGAGAAGGGCGAATTTTTGACAGGCATAACGGCACCCGGACTGCAAACCTGTGCAGACGCTCTGTATCAAAGGGCGGCAAATCTGCCGAAGTTTGAAATTGTGAACCCTGAAAGCGTGATTACGAAAAACACCGTAGAGAGCATGCAGGCAGGCTTGGTGGTCGGGCATATCGGCGAGGCAAAGTATATCATTCAGAGAATCAAGGAGCATTTCAACTGCCCCAATATGAAGGTCATTGCCACAGGCGGCTTGGGCAAGGTGATTTATGAGGAGGAAAAGGGCATTTTTGATGTCTATGACCCTGTTCTTTCCTTGCATGGACTGCGGCTGATTTACAGGAAGAATAGGAACAAACGATAATGAAAAAGCATTACCGGCTTTTTCGGTCAATTAGGAGGAAAGCAGATGCTTTTGGTAATCGATGTTGGAAACACCAACTTTGTTTTGGGCTTATATAAAAAAGAAAAATTGGTAAAGTGTTGGAGAATGACAACCGGCGGCAATCGCACAGCAGATGAAACCGGCATTTTTATTCATGGTCTCTTTGATGCGGCAGGGATAGATGCAGGGAAGGTCGAGGCGGTTATCATTTCCTCTGTTGTCCCCGATATTATGTATTCTCTCACGCAGGGGATTCGCAAATATTTCAATATCGAACCGATGATTGTCGGCGTTGGGATGAAAACGGGGATTGTGATTAAACGGGATGATCCGAAATCCGTCGGCTCTGACCGTATCGTTGACCTTGTGGCGGCAAATGAGATTTACGGCGGCCCTGCCATTGTCATTGATTACGGCACAGCAAACACCTTTGATGTCATCAATGAAAAAAGCGAATTTATCACAGGCTTTATCACGCCCGGCATTTCCTCCTGCGCAGAGGCTTTGTATCAGAAGGCGGCACAGCTGCCGAAAATCGAGATTAAGGCACCGAAGACCATTATTGCGAAAAACACGGTGGACAGCTTTCAGGCAGGGCTTGTGCTTGGGCATATCGGGCAGACGAAATATATCATTGAGCAGCTGAAGGAAAAGCTGAATCTGCCGAATATGAAGGTCATTGCGACAGGTGGTTTGGCAAGGGTGATTGACCCCAAGGGCGAAATTTTTGATGTGCTTGACCCTGTATTGACGCTGAAGGGTCTGCGCATTTTATACGAAAAAAATAAATGATAAGTCAAAAAACAGGTGTTTTGCCTGTTTTTTCTTTCATGGAAAGCTTGAAAAAGAAGGAAGGTGACGGTTATGAAAATCGGGAATGTGGAATTGGAAAACAACGTATTCCTTGCGCCCATGGCAGGTGTGACGGATTTGCCCTTCCGCATCCTCTGCAAGGAGATGGGCTGCGGTCTGGTGTATTCCGAAATGGTGAGCGCAAAAGGGATTTTATATAATAATAAAAACACAACAGAGCTGCTTGAGGTTGACCCGAAGGAACGCCCGGTTGCGGTGCAGCTGTTCGGCTCCGACCCCGAAATTCTGGGGGCAATGGCGAAGAAAATCGAGGAGTATCCCATTGATATCATTGATGTGAACATGGGATGCCCTGCGCCGAAAATCGTGAAAAACGGGGAAGGCTCGTGTCTGATGAAAACGCCCGAATTGGTCGGAAAAATCGTGCGTTCCCTGGTGGAAAGCCAGAAAAAGCCTGTGACGATTAAGTTCCGTAAGGGCTTTGATGAGGAACACATCAACGCGGTGGAGATTGCGAAGATTGCCGAGGCAAACGGCGCGTCCGCGGTGGCAGTGCATGGCAGAACCAGAGAGCAGTATTACAGCGGCAAGGCGGATTGGGATATCATCAAGGAAGTGAAGGCGGCGGTGCAGATTCCCGTCATTGGTAACGGGGATATTTTCACACCGCAGGATGCGAAAAATCTGTTGGAGCATACAGGCTGCGATGCCATCATGGTTGGGCGAGGCGCGCAGGGCAACCCTTGGATTTTCAAGAGGATTCTGCATTATCTGAAAACAGGAGAGCTTCTGCCCGAGCCGACCGCACAGGAGCGCGTAGAGAAGGCGCTGCGCCATTCTCAGATGCTGATTGCCTATAAGGGCGAGTATATCGGGATTCGGGAAATGCGCAAGCACATGGCATGGTATATGAAGGGACTGCCCGGTGCGGCGGAGCTGCGCGGTAAGCTGAATTATGCGGAAACCATGGCGGAAATGAAAGCATTATTACATGAATATTTAAAGGATCATCAGTAAATTTAGGCTCTCTGTGGGAGATTTTGTTACGAAATTTCCTGCGGAGAGTTTTTTAATGCAAAAATGGAAAGTTTACTTGACATTTGAAAGCGAAGGGAATATACTGATGGAAAGTAAGCTTTACATTTTGGAGGAAAACGAAATGAAAAACAGATTGGAGGAAATCCGAAAGGAGCGCGGCATCCGACAGGAGGAACTGGCGCGGGCATTGGAGGTTTCGCGTCAGACCATCGGCTCTCTGGAAAACGGGAGATATAACCCGTCTATCCTGTTGGCATTTAAGATTGCGCGCTATTTCGGCATGGCGATTGAGGATATTTTTATTTATGAGGAGGGAACGGAATGAGAGACAGAAAAAAAGGCGGTTTTCTGTTGGCGGCAGGGGTCATATTTGTTGCGGTATCCGTATTTGTGAAGGACAGCTATTATGCGAATATTCTGCGTTCATGGGGAATAGCATGGGCAGTAATCGGTTTTTTGCGTCTGAGAGAATATTTTTATTATAAAAAGCCGGAGCATCAGGCAGAATATGAAGAAAAAGAAACGGTGGCGCGCATCAATCGGACGGATGAGCGGAAGGTGCTTCTGCGGCAGATGGCAGGGCATAAGGCATATCAGGTGATGTTTTTCGTACTGATTGCGGTCAGCTTTCTGTTTGCCCTCCTGCGTGTGGAATGGTGGGTGACAGGGGTGCTGTGCCTGCTGTGGGTATTGCAGTATCTTCTGGGGATTGCCTTTATGAGATATTATGAAAAGCGGTTGTAAGAAAGAGAGAAAAAGAAAAAGCAGTAACTGCATTGCAAATAAAAAATGGCTGTCTCTATCCGTTTGGGAATAGAAACAGCCATATTTTTTTACTGAATATCTACAACCTCATAGCCTGCATCAGTGACAGCCTTTACCAGTGCTTCATCGCTGATATCCTTCGTCAGCTCTACCTCTGCGGATTTGCCCTCCAGAGAAACGGTTGCCTTTACGCCGTCCATATCGTTCAGCGCCTTGTCTACTCTGCCTGTGCAGTGGCTGCACATCATACCTTCGATTTTCAATACCTTTTTCATTTTTACGTCCTCCTCATTTGGAATGTTTTTCTCGTCTTTTTGCTCTATCACCTGCGCCGTTTTTTCGGCGGAATGTGCCTGATGGGTGGGGGTAAACAGCCTTAATCTGAGGGCATTGCCGACAACGAAGGCAGAGCTGAAGCTCATTGCCGCCGCGGCGAACATCGGGTTCAGCTTCCATCCCAGAACGGAATAGAACACACCTGCCGCAAGTGGAATCCCACAGCAGTTATAGAAGAATGCCCAGAACAAATTCTGCTTGATATTTTTAATGGTTGCGTGGCTCAGCTGAACGGCTGTGACCGCATCCAGGAGGTCGCTTTTCATCAGCACGATATCTGCCGATTCCATGGCAACATCTGTACCTGCGCCGATGGCAATGCCGACATCCGCGCGGGTGAGAGCGGGCGCATCGTTAATGCCGTCGCCGATCATGGCAACCTTTTTGCCACTTTCCTGCAAACGGCGCACTTCCATTTCCTTATCCTGCGGCAGAACCTCCGCAATCGCCTGAATCCCAAGCTGGCTTGCAATGGTGTTTGCCGTACGTTTATTATCCCCTGTCAGCATGACAACGTCAATCCCCATCTGATGAAAGCTGTCCACGGCTTCCTTACTTGTGGGCTTCAGCGGATCAGCCAGACCGAGGATGCCGAGGAGCTTTTCTCCCTCCGCAAAGAACAGCGGTGTTTTGCCCTGTTCCGCAAGCTCTGCCGCTTTTTCGGCGAAATCTCCGAGGTCGATTTTTCTTTCCTGCATCATTTTCAGATTGCCGCCTAGGATATGCTTGCCATTCACATCCGCTTCAATGCCCTGTCCTGCGGTCGCTGAGAGGTTTTCTGCCTTCTGTGGCACAATTTCCTTCTCCTTGGCATAATTCATCACAGCTTCGGCGAGAGGATGTTCAGAGAGTGCCTCAATGGAAGCTGCCGCACGCAGGAAGGGATTTTTCAGCACACCGGGCGCAGGCAGAACATCCGTCACAACGGGATGACCCTCTGTCAGCGTGCCTGTTTTATCCAGAACAACGGTATCAATTTTATGTGCAATTTCCAGACTTTCTGCGGATTTTACCAGAATCCCATATTCCGCACCCTTGCCTGTGCCGACCATGATTGCCGTAGGCGTTGCCAGACCCAATGCGCAGGGGCAGGAGATTACCAGAACCGCAATACCAATCGAAAGGGCAAAGGAGAAGGGCTGACCGACAAGCATCCACACGACCGTTGCGATAATGGCAATCGTGATGACGGTCGGGACGAAAATGCCGCTGACCTGATCTGCCAGCTTGGCAATGGGTGCCTTAGAGGCACTCGCTTCCTCAACTAAGGTGATGATATGGGAAAGGGTGGTATCACTGCCGACATGGGTTGCTTCCATACGGAAGAAGCCGCTTTTATTGACGGTTGCGCCAATGACGCTGTCGCCAACCTGTTTATCCACGGGGATGGATTCGCCTGTAATCGCGCTTTCATCCACGGCGGAGGAGCCTTCGATGATTTTGCCGTCTACGGGGATACTCTGCCCGGGGCGCACCACGATGATGTCCCCAACGGCAACCTGCTCCACGGGAATTTCAACTTCCTTGCCATCCTTCATGACGGTTGCCATCTTGGGTGCCAGATCCATCAGCTTGCTGATTGCTTCGGAGGTTTTGCCCTTGGAGCGTGTCTCCATATATTTCCCGACCGTAATCAGCGTCAGAATCATTGCTGCGCCCTCCAGATACAGCTCCATGGCGTAATGATGCGCCGTCATAAGGTCGCCATGCCCCATATAATACGCCATGGCGTAAATCGCAAAGATGCTGTAGATATAGGATGCGGCAGAGCCGAGCGCTACCAGAGAGTCCATGTTGGGAGCTCTGTTCCAAAGCGCCTGAAAGCCGACAACGAAAAATTTCTTATTGATGATTAAAACGGGCGTTGCCAGCAAAAGCTGTGTCAATGCAAAAATCATCATATTTTCATGCCCCAGAAGAATCGAGGGCAGGGGCGCACCGACCATGTGCCCCATGGAAACATAGAACAGAGGAATCAGAAAGCAGAAGGAAGAAACCAGACGCTTCTTCATAACCTTCATTTCCTCTAATGCTACGTTTTTGGGCGGCTCCTGTGTGGCGCTGTTGGTTGCGCCCTGCACGCTTGCACCATAGCCGCCGCTTTTTACGGCGTTGATAATGTCATCTGTTGAGAGGGCGGTATCGTCATATTCCACGACCATGCTGTTCTGCAGCAGATTTACGTTTACAGTCTGAATCCCCTCCAGCTTGCCGACTGCCTTTTCCACATGAGCAGAGCAGGCGGAGCAGGTCATCCCGGTTACGTCAAATTTTTGTTTCAAAGGGGAGCACCTCCTTTTTCTTTTGAATATAAAAAAATTCTTATTTGATTACTTTACCCATAATTTCAATTAACTCATCAATTTTTTCATCCCGTTCCGCAGCCGTTTCGGCATTGCGGACGCAGGTTTTCAGATGTGCGGAAAGCACTTCCTTATTGGCTTTATTGAGAATCGCCATGGTTGCCATCAGCTGATGGGAAATATCAATGCAGTAGCGATCCTCCTCAATCATGTTGAGGATGCCGTCAATCTGCCCTCTGGCGGTTTTCAGCAACGTGCCTACCTTTTTTTTATCTGCCTGCATATGTCTCTCTCCTCTCTCTTAAGCACCCCCACCCCCTGGGGGAGGGTGTGGATATATTATAGTATTCCTTTTGAAAAAAGACAAGACTCTATTTGATAAAAAATTCTCTTTTTATTTTGAAAAGTATACGGGCAAATAAAAAAGAGTAAATCTGGTTGGATTTACTCTTTGCGCTCTCTTTTATTTCAGAACATAAACGGTTGCATTTCTGACACCCCATCCGTAAGCCTCGGATTTGGAGCCGTAGCAAACGTCTACACGGTTGCCCTTAATTGCACCGCCGGTATCTGCGGCAATCGCTGTGCCGTAGCCGGGGATATAAACCTTGGAGCCAAGGGGAATCACACGAGGGTCAACAGCAACAGTGCCGTAGCCTGCCTTTGTGCCGGTAGCTGTGATGCCTGTGCAGCCTGCGTCATAGGGGGTATAAGCAGTTACCTTTGCACTGATGGCTTTGGAGTAGCTCATGCCGTTTACGACATTCTTGGGGCCAACCTCAACGATTTTATCCTGTGCTGCTGTGACTACCTTTTTCTCAACAAACTGTGTATCCACCAGCTCGCTGCCGTGGTAGATTTCTTTTTTGATGACAGATGCAACGCCTTCCTTGCCCTCCTGCACCACGCGGCTTTCGCCGGCTTTCAGGGAGCTGTTTGTGCGTTCTACTGTTTTGTAAGCAATCGCTTCTGTAGTTGCGACTGTTTTTTCTGTGACGGATGTCAGAGAAAGTGTCATCATTGCTTCGATGGGGTCGCTTTCCTTTGCGTCCTCCAGATAGAATTCGGTGTCAATGGTGTCCGCCAGATCCTCCAGCAGCTCACCTACGGTTTCCTTATCGGTGGAAACCATTCGGGGTGCGCCATCCATATTGATGACTACAGATTGCATAGATTCGGATTTGCTGTAAGCAGATGCTGTTCCGCAGCCGATTACCAATATAAATACTACGATAGCAAATACTCTAAGATGTGTTTTCATTTTTACCTCCTTGAACGAGCCGTACTGCCGTTTTTGTGGGATGGCAGGGGATTTCGTTTCCTGTAGTTATTCGATGATAGACATTAGATTATGCCTTGACCTGTCCGTGAATGGGGGACAGTCGCAGTCTATTTACACGGGGAGTCGTCACTTCCGCATAATGTTTACGCTTTTTGATTGACTGCAAAAAATAAAAGACATATCGTTCTTCTGATATATCTTATTCTTTCTACGTTGCATATATTAACACATTTGTAACAATTACGCAACCTTTTTTAAAAAATATTGCAATTATTATTAAAAGAAATAGCGAAAATCTGCAATCATTTTGCAAAGAAAAACTCTCGGAAACCTTGATTTTACAAGGTTTTCGAGAGTTTCGGATTTTTAAGGATTCTGTCGAAAATTTTTTTTGAAAAATTATTTAAAAAATAAAGATTTCGCGTTTTTTTCGGAAATTTCTGCGACCGTTTCGGGGGGCAGATTTTTGATTTCCGCAATTTTTTCGACCACATATTTCAGGTTTGTGGAGTCGTTTCTTTTGCCGCGGTTCGGATTGGGTGCGAGGTACGGACAATCCGTTTCAATGAGGATGCTTTCCATAGGGATTGCCGCAACGGTTTCCACCAGCTTTTTTGCATTGGAGAACGTCACCACGCCGCCAACGCCGATGGAAAAGCCCATCTTCACATAATCCAGTGCCATTTGGGCAGAGCCGGAATAGCAGTGGATAGAGCCGCGGCGCACAGAGGATGCCTTGATGATATCAAAGGTTTCCTGCGACGCATCTCTAGAATGAATGATAACAGGCAGATTGGTTTCCTCCGCCAGTCTGAGCTGCTGACGAAACCAGAAGCGCTGTAATTCCTTCGGGTGGGTATCGTAATAATAATCCAGACCGATTTCCCCGATGGCAACGACCTTTTTATGCTCGCTCAGCTTTTTCAGCTTCGCAATCGTTTGCGAGGACATATCATAGAGCTCATGGGGGTGTACGCCGACGGCAGCGTAGATGTAGTCATATTTTTCAGCCAGATGGATGCTCATTTCGGAGCTTTTCACATCACAGCCGACATTGATGACATTGCTTACCCCGCAAGAAGGAAGAAGCTCCCGCAGGAGCTCCTCTCTGTCTTGCTTGAATCTCTTGTCGTCATAATGTGCGTGAGAATCAAAATAATTCATAATTAGCTGATGCTGCTGCCGCTTTCAAAGTCCTTATCATCTGTGGTGAGGATAGACAGCTTGCCGTCCTTGTCTTCCGCACACAGAATCATGCCATAGCTCATTTCGCCCATCATTTTTCTGGGCTTGAGGTTGTAGGCAACCACAACGCGCTTGCCAACCAGCTCACCGGGGGCATAGGTGTCCTTAATGCCGGAGAAGATGACTCTTTCCTCCTCGCCGAATTTTACCACGTTGCGCAGCAGCTTTTTGGATTTGGGTACTTCCTTGCTTTCGATGACCTCACCGACCTTCAGCTGTACCTTGCAGAAATCGTCAATCGTGATTTCGGCAGGATATTCCTCCTCGGGAGCCTCTTTCTTGGGCTCCTCCTTCTTTGCCTGATTTGCAAGGGAGGTAGCCTGTGCCGCCTTGATGGCAGCCTCCAGAGATTCCAGCTCCTTCTTCATATCAATACGAGGGAAAAGGGTTTCGCCCTTTGTAACAGTCAGCTCCGCGGGCAGCAGACCCCATGTCTTTGTGCTTTCCCAATTGGTCAGCGCACCCTCTGTGATGTTCAGCTGTGCCCAGATTTTTGCAGGGGTCAGGGGCATGAAGGGCTGAATCAAAATGGAGATGATACGGATGCTTTCCGCAACATTGTAGAGAGCATTTGCAAGCTCTGCCTTCTTTGCTTCATCCTTGCACAGTACCCAAGGCTGTGTTTCGTCGATATATTTATTGGTGCGGCGAATCAGGTTCCAGATTTCAATTAAAGCATCGGAGAAAAGCATGTTGTCCATCTTTTCCTCTACCTTGGGAACGGTTGCCGCAGCCATTGCCTTGAGGTCTGCATCAAAAGCAGTTTCGGTTCTGTCTGCGGGCAGCTTGCCGCCGAAGTATTTTTCAATCATGCCAACGGTTCTGGAAACGAGGTTGCCCAGATCGTTTGCCAAATCGGAATTGATGCGCTGAATCAGTGCTTCGTTTGTGAAGTTGCCGTCCTGCCCGAAAGCGATTTCTCTCAGCAGGAAGTAACGGATGGCATCCACGCCGTATTTTTCCACCAGAACAACGGGGTCAACCACGTTCCCGACGGATTTGGACATTTTGCCGCCGTTGATAACCAGCCAGCCGTGACCGAATACCTTCTTAGGCAGAGGAATATTCAGTGCCATCAGCATGGCAGGCCAGATAATTGCATGGAAACGCACGATTTCCTTGCCGACAACATGCACATCCGCAGGCCAGTATTTTTTGTAGTCCGCATCGTTGTCGCTGCCGTAGCCAAGAGCGGTAATATAGTTGGAAAGTGCATCAACCCAAACATATACAATATGCTTGGGGTCAAAGTCTACAGGTACGCCCCATTTAAAGGAGGTACGGGAAACCGCTAAGTCCTCCAGACCGGGCTTCAGGAAGTTTGCAATCATTTCATTCTGGCGTGTGTTGGGCTGCAGGAATTCGGGATTTTCTTCATAATATTTGATGATTCTGTCGCCGTATTTGGAAAGGCGGAAGAAATAGCTTTCTTCCTTCAGAAGTTCTACGTCACGTCCGCAGTCGGGGCATTTGCCGTCCTTCAGCTGTGTTTCTGTGAAGAAGGATTCGCAGGGGGTACAGTACCAGCCTTCATAAGCGGATTTGTAGATATCTCCCTGATCATACAGCTGCTTAAAAATTTTCTGTACGGCTTTCACATGGTAATCATCTGTGGTGCGGATGAATCTGTCATAGGAAATTTCCATCAGCTTCCACAGCTCCTTAATACCCGCAACCACCTTATCGGTGTACTGCTTGGGGGTCATGTTCTGTGCGGTTGCGATTCTTTCGATTTTCTGCCCATGCTCGTCCGTCCCTGTCAGGAACATTACGTCATACCCACGCAGTCTTTTGTAGCGTGCCATGGTGTCTGTCGCTACTGTGCAGTAGGAATGACCGATGTGCAGCTTATCACTGGGGTAGTAAATGGGAGTGGTGATATAAAATTTTTCTTTAGCCACAAGTATCTCTCCTTTTTATTGTTTTCATTATAATAAGTAAAAACCAAACCATCCGTAAGGCTTTTTGCCAATAAAAAACCCGTCCTTCTTTTGAAAGGACGGGCGTTTTGCCGTGTTACCACCTTACTTCGTTTTCCCCTCGCGGAAAAAACCTCATGAAGTCCGAGGACTCCTGCGCAATAACGGGCGCACCCGTCGCAGCCTTATGATCCGGGGGATATTCGGTGCGAAGCTCCAAGGCCATCTTCAGCGGTTGCTCCTGCGCCTCTTTTCAGCTTGTCGAGGCTCTCTGTGGCATAGCGTTGCCGCCTACTCTCCTTTTCATTGCTCTTGTTCTAATAAATTTCATTCTACTATATTTCCCTCTTTTCTGTCAATGGATACAGTGAGAAGGAATTTAAAAATTTCCTTTTCTACGGAAAAAGCTGAAACGCTTTGTTTCCTGTGTGCTTCTTTTTGAAAGGAGAGGATTGTTTTTATCGTATGAAAAGTGTAAACTGGAAAACATGAAAAGCAATCGGAGCAGAAAATAAAAGTCGAGTGAGAGGAATAAAATGGAAGAAAGACAGATTGTTTTGGATTTTACAGGCTGTAAATATATTACGGAAGTACATTGGAGGATTAGAGATACATTTCATTTTCCCGGCTTTTATGGAGAAAATCTGGATGCACTCTGGGATATGGGGTGTGATTATATCGGTTCCTGGAAGCCGGAAACGACAACTGCTATTATCATTCGAGGGGTATATCAGCTGCCAAAGGACATAAGAGAATATTTTCTTGATAAAATCATGGGAGTATTTTATGATATTGAGAATTTTTATAAGGATTTTAAAATAAAAGTCAGATTTAAAATCAAAGATTAAAAAAAGGATACCTGAAGCATGGTGTTTCGGGTATCCTTTTTCATTTGCCTTATTTCAGATTTTCGGGGTTCAGGCATTCCAGCTCGGGCAGAAGGAATCTGCCGTCCTTGCGAATCAGCACATCATCAAACCAGATTTCGCCGCCGCCGTATTCGGGTGTCATAATCAGCACCAGATCCCAATGGATTGCGGATTTATTGCCGTTGGGGGCATCCTCGTAGCAGTTGCCGGGCGTAAAATGGATAGAGCCTGCAATTTTTTCGTCAAAAAGAATGTTGTTCATGGGCTTTGTGATATAGGGGTTTACGCCAATGGCAAATTCGCCCACATATCTTGCGCCCTCGTCTGTGTTGAATACCTTTTCCAGACGCTCCTTGTCATTCCCGTCGCAGTCTACGATTTTCCCGTCTTTGAAGGCCAGGCGTACATTTTCAAAGGTAAAGCCGTTGTATTCGGAGGGGGTATTATAGGTAATCACACCGTTGATGGAATCGCGCACCGGTGCGGTATAAACCTCGCCGTCGGGGATATTGCAGCCGCCGGCACACTTGATGGCAGGAATATCCTTGATGGAGAAGGAAATATCCGTACCCCTTGCCACCAGACGCACGCGGTCTGTTTTATTCATCAATTCCACCAGATGCTCCATGGCATCACCCATTTTGCCGTAATCCAGATTGCATACATTAAAATAGAAATCCTCGAAATCCTCCAAAGAGGTCTTGGCGGACTGAGCCATGGCATTTGTGGGGTAGCGCAGTACCACCCATTTTGTATGTGGCACACGAATCTGATGATGCACAGGGTCATCATACAAACGGTTCTGGATATCGATTTTTTCTGTAGGCACGTCATACTGCTCTGTCAGGTTGTCCTCGCCACGCACGCCGATGAAGGCATCCATCTGTTCCATCAGGCGGCAGTCCACCTCTGCCATGATTTTCTGCTGTTCCTCTGTTGCACCCAGAAGCAGCTCCCGTTCCAGAGAGTTTGTCATCATTTTTACAAAGGGAATCGCACCCACCCTGTAGGTCTCCTTGATAATCTGCTTCACCAGCGGCAGCGGATGCACGCCGTTGCAGGAAATCCAGACCTTTTCGCCCTTTTCCAGTTTGCAGGAAAAATGCACGAGGTTATATGCTAATGTTTTGATTCTTTCATCCATTTGAACAAGCTCCTTTCGTGCCGTAAAAACGGCTTTCTTCCATAGTATTGTACAATGTTTTACGAAAATACGCAAAGAAATTGACAAACATAGGCGAAAAAAGATAAAATAATAAAATATGGCAAGAAAGGGGGATTTTTGATGCGTGTTGCAATTCCCACAAAAAACAACAGAATCGATCCGCAGTACAGCCGTGCGGCGGAATTTACGATTTATGAAATAGAAATCGAGCTGGTGAAGAAAAAGGAGGTTGTTCCGCTTGGGAAAACCGCCATTGCGGATTTTCTGACAGAGCAGGATATTAACGCCGTTATCTGTGGCAACATCCGTTCCTCTGCCCGTAATATTCTCCGCGCAAAGCGGATTGAGCTGACCTATGGGGTGCTTGGCGAGGTGGATGATGTGATGATTCGCTATCTCAGCGGCGAGCGTTTGGGGGATATTGATGAAAACGCCTACTGGAAAGCAGGCAGAGAAGGAGAGTAATCTATGGCACTACTGGAACGTTTTTTTCCGGATATTTATGTGAAATCTGTATTTGAGCTGCCCTTGGAGGATCTGAAAAAACTGGGCATCCGCGGTCTGGTGTTCGATATTGACAACACCGTTGCGCCCTTCGATGTAGCAGAGCCGGATGAGGAAATTGTGGAGCTGTTTGCTTTTTTGCGAAAAGAGGGATTTAAGCTCTGCATTTTGTCCAATAATACCAAGGAGCGTGTGCAGCTGTTTAACCGCAGGCTTGGTGCGCTGGCAATCCATAAGGGAGGCAAGCCCGGCATCAAGAAGCTGAATCGGGCAATGGAAATCATGGGGACAACACCCAAAACCACTGCCATGGTCGGCGATCAGGTCTTTACGGACATGTGGTGCGGACACCGGGGCGGACTGCTCTGCATCATGACTGCGCCTATCTGCAACCGAGATCAGCTTATTACAAAGGTAAAACGCGGTGCAGAGCGTCAGGTGATGAAGGTTTATTTCAAGAAATACGGGAAATAAGCATTGTTTTTTTAATTTTTTATTGAAAAATGTAGCTTCATCTATTAGAATATAGAAGGATATGTTTATTTTTGGAACGATAGAATAAACATCGATTTTGGATTTATAAAAATGATAAATAATTTGAGGAGGAAATATCATGATTTCTGCAGGTGAATTTAGAAAAGGCATTACTTTTGAAATGAACGGTGAGCCCCATGTAATTCTGGACTTCCAGCACGTTAAGCCCGGGAAAGGCTCTCCCTTCGTAAGAACAAAATACAAAAATATTCTGACAGGTGCTACAAGAGAAGAAGCGTTCAACCCCAACGATAAATTCCCCAAGGCACACATCGAAACAAAGAAGATGCAGTATCTGTATAATGATGGTGAGCTGTACTACTTCATGGACAACGATACCTTCGACCAGATTCCTCTGCACCATGATCAGGTAGAAGAAGCACTGAAATATCTGAGAGAAAATGATGAAGCAACCATTAAGTTCTACAAAGGCGCTCCCTTCCTGGTAGAAGCACCTCAGTTCGTAGATTTGGTTATCACAGATACAGAGCCCGGCTTCGCAGGCAACACAGCACAGGGCGCGCTGAAGCCTGCTACTGTTGAAACAGGTCTGGTAATTCAGGTTCCTCTGTTCATCGAATCCGGCGAAAAGGTTCAGATTGACACAAGAACAGGCGAATATCTGGGCAGATCCAAAGAATAATTCTGAACAGACACTTGCATTTGATTTGGAGGCTATGACAAATGGAATATTTTGAAAAGAAGATTACCTATCTGAGAGGTCTTTGTGATGGGAGTGATTTTCCTGCCGAGAGCAAGGAAGGAAAGATTTTCCATGGGATTCTGGATGTTCTGGATGACATGGCTTTCATGCTGGAAACCTTCATGGACGATGAGGATCTCGTGATGGAGGATGAGGATTTGGACGAAACAGATGAGCCCATTTTCTTCTATTCCTTTAACTGCCCTTCGTGTGGACAGGAGCTCGATGTAGATGAACAGACCATGGAGATGCAGACGGAAATCCCTTGTCCCGGCTGCGGCGCAACAGTGCCGATTGGTTCCGCGGATATGGATGATTTGAAGTTCTAAAAAATAACACTGTGCCTTCGCCGCAGGCGAAGAAGGCAGTATGAAGAAGCTAAGGTGTAATCCCAATGATAGGGTTACACCTTTTTTCCTATTAGAAAGAGGCAAAGAGATGGACGAGAAGAAAAAAATGCTGCTGGCGGATTTTGCGCTTTTGCTGGCGGCGACCTTCTGGGGGATGGGCTTTGTCGCAGGGGATATGGCGGCAAAGGCGTTCCCGACCTTTTGGATTATGACGGTGCGGTTTCTGGGAGCGGCGGTCTGGATGGGACTTCTGTTTCGCCGCGCAGTAAAGAGCAGTACGAAAGAGGATATCAAGGCAGGAATGATTCTGGGCGGACTGCTCTTTCTGGCACAGCCGCTGCAGATTATTGCGCTGCGCTACACAACGCCCTCAAAGCAGGCATTTCTGGTGACAACGTATGTGATAATTGTGCCGTTTATTTCGTGGCTTGTGCTGCGCAAGCGTCCACAGAATAAGGCTTTTGCCGCAGGGGCAATGGCGCTTTTCGGAATTGGGCTGATTTCTCTGAGCGGCTCCCTGCGTGTGGAATTGGGGGATGCACTTTCACTGCTGTTTGCACTGGTGTATTCGTTTCTGATTGTGGCAACGGGGATTTGTGCGAAGAAGGTGAGCCCTCTGGCAATGTCCTTTTATCAATATCTGACGGCAGGAGGACTTTCCCTTATCACAATGCTGATTCTGGGGGAAATGCCGCAGGCGTATCCGCTTGTCGGTGTGGGTGCGATGGCATATCTGATGATTGTGAATACGGTTGGGGCGTATACCCTACAGAATATTGCGCAGAGATATACTTCCGATACCCATTCGGCGGTGCTGCTTTCCATGGAATCGGTGATTGGGTATTTCTGCGGCGTGGTGCTGTATGGCGATCCCTTTACCACGCGCGTGCTGATCGGGGGATTGATTGTGTTTGGCGCGGTGCTGCTTTCAGTGCTGAACTGGAAGGAAATATTTAGAAGAAAACAGGCATAAAAAGAAAGACCGAAATCTCATTGAGAAATCGGTCTTTTTTGTTTTTGCCTTAACCAAAAAATTGCTTATGCCAAACGAGGAACATATAGATTGTCCAGATTTTACGGCTGTTATCCGCCTTCCCTGCCTTATGCTCGTCCAGATATTTCATGATTTCGTCCACCTTGAAGAATTCCTCTGCCGCAGGGCTATGGAAGGCTTCCTTTACCATGTTATAGTAATTTTCCTCTCTCAGCCAGATGCGGATGGGAACGGGGAACCCGAGCTTTTTCTTTTCTGCGACCATATCGGGCAGATAGCGGTGTGCCGCCTGCCGCATGGCAAATTTCGTATTTTCCTTATTGACCTTGTATTCTGTCGGAACCTTACGCGCTACATCGAACACAACTCTGTCCAGAAAAGGCACACGCACCTCAAGGGAGTTCGCCATGCTCATTTTATCGGCTTTCAGAAGAATATCCCCAATCAGCCAGAAATGAATGTCGATATACTGCATTTTGGTGACATCATCCAGGTCCTTCGCCTTATCGTAGAAGGGCTTTGTCAGCGCGGTATGGGGGTATTTGCCCGTAGGGTGCTTGAGGATGCGCTCGCGTTCTGCCTCATTGAGCATGAAGGCGTTGCCGATAAAGCGTTCCTGCAAATCCTTGCTGCCGCGGATGAGGTAGTTTTTGCCCTTCATTTTCGGCAGCTTCTGCGCCATGGCACCCAGACCCTTACGGATGGGACGGGGCAGGCGTGTCAGGGGAAGCAGGTCATGCGGCTCGCGGTAGATATTATAGCCGCCGAACAGCTCATCTGCGCCCTCGCCGCTCATGCAGGTCTTTACCTGCTCCGATGCGGTTTTTGTGACGAAATAAAGTGCAATGGCAGAGGCATCCGCCAAAGGCTCGTCCATGTGATACTGCACGGTGGGGATGGAATCCCAGTATTCCTTTTTGGAAATCAGCTTGCTGTAGTTATCAATTTTGATTTTTTCGGACAATGCCTTCGCATAGTCGATTTCGTTATATTTTTCGTAATCAAAGCCGACGGTAAAGGTCTTGTCTCCATGGAAGCAGGCAGCAACATAGGAGCTGTCCACGCCGCTGGAAAGGAAGGAGCCGACCTCGACATCCGCAACCTTATGCGCCTTGATGGAATCCTGCATAGCTGCATCGATTTCATCCACATATTCCTCCAGAGATTTGCTGTGGTCTGCCTCAAACACAGGCTCCCAATAGCGTTTGATATCCATTTTGCCGTCCTTGAAGGTGAAGCAATGCGCAGGCATCAGCTTGAAAATGCCTTTGAAGAAGGTTTCCTCCAGAACGCTGTACTGGAAGGTCAGATAATTTTCCAGTGCAATGGGATTGACCTCTTTTTTGACATCGGGGTGCGCCAGAATTGCCTTGATTTCGGAGCCGTAAATCAGATTGCCGTTGGCAATGGTGTAATAAAAGGGCTTGATGCCGAAAAAGTCTCTTGCGCCGAAGATGGATTTGTTTTTCTTGTCCCAGATAACGAAGGCAAACATCCCGCGCAGCTTTTGCAGAAGTTCCTCGCCCCATTCCTCGTAGCCGTGAATCAGCACCTCGGTATCGGCACGGCTGCCCATGACGTGCCCCTTGGCTTCGAGTTCCTCTCTTAATTCTCTATGGTTATAAATCTCGCCGTTGAAGGTGATAACCATATCTCTTGTTTCGTTATAAATGGGCTGACTGCCGCCCTCCAGATCCACAAAGCTGAGACGGCGAAAGCCCATGGCAATGCCGTCATCCAGATGGGAACCGTCACTGTCAGGCCCTCTGTGGATGATTTTATTTTTCATTGATTCCAGAATTTCCTCGGGCGAAGCAATCTGCCCGGTAAAGCCGCAAAAGCCACACATATATTTTTCCTCCCTTTCAGAAAAGGTTTTTGCACATATTTTTACATCTTATTACTGTAGCACAAAGGAAGGGGAAAAGCAACTTAACGAAGAAATTCGTCGGTTTCCTCCGCTGCTTTTTCTGTCTGCTCATTTCTGCCGAAAAGGGCGGAAAGATAACGCAGTCCTTCGGAAAAGCCCTCCTGCCACCAATCGAAGGAGAAGGTGAAGCCCCAATTGCCCCTTGTTGTGCCGGGAATATTCATGCGGTGCTCTGTGCCGAGGGAAAGCACATCCTGTAGGGGCAAAATGGCGGTATCCGCAGGAGAGGAAAGCGCAAGGCGGATAAAATCCCATGCCGCATTGGAGCCGTCCACGTTCAGATAGCGGCGGTAGTGATCCTTTTCCTGCTCTGTTGCCGCTTGGTACCAGCCGTTTGTGGTGTCATTATCATGCGTGCCGGTATAGACAACGGTATTTTTATCGTAGCAATGGGGCAGATAGGGGTTGTTTTTTCCCTGCCCGAAGGCAAACTGCAAAATCCGCATGCCGGGGAGTCCTGCGAAGTCGCGCAGGGCGGCAACCTCATCTGTAATGATGCCCAAATCCTCCGCGATGAGAGGGAGGGGAGAGCCGAGCTTTTCTTTCAGCAGGGTAAAAAATGCTTCGCCGGGGGCAGAAGCCCATTTGCCGCCGCGTGCATTCTCTGCCCCAAATGCGACCTCCCAGCAGGCGGAAAAGCCGCGGAAATGGTCAATGCGAAGGATATCGACATCCTGCAAATTCTTTTGGATACGGGAAAGCCACCACGCAAAGCCTGTTTTTTCGTGCTCCCGCCAAGCATAGTGCGGATTGCCCCAAAGCTGTCCCGTCTCACTGAAATAATCGGGCGGCACGCCGGTGACACAGGTCGGGAAGCCCTTGCTGTCCAGACGAAAGAGCTTCTGATGCGCCCAGACATCTGCGCTGTCATAGGAGACGAAAATGGGCGCGTCCCCGATGACGGAAATGCCTTTTTCGTTGGCGTAGGCCTTCACTGCCTGCCACTGCTTTTGGAAGATATATTGCAGGAAAATTTCCTTTTCGATGGCAGGTGCAAGCTGCCTTCTCCATTTTTTCAGAGAAAGAGCGTTTCGCCTTTTCAATCCGCGTGGGAAGGAGACCCAGGAAACATTGTCATAATATTCATGCAGCTTTTCCTCGGAAAGGGAAAGCCCTGCACATTCCTCGCAGAACAGGTCGAAGCCCTCAGCGGCTTCTTCTGTGGCGCGGACGGAAAGAAAATGCTGCTTCAGCGCAGTATAGAGGGCGTAATCATCGAGCCAGTAGGCATTTTCAGCCTGAAAGGCAGCATAATCCGCAGGGGCTTCCTTTTGCTGAAAGGCTTGAAAGGCTTTTTCGAGCAGGGGCAGCTTGACCGCTGCCGCTTTTTCGTAATCAACCCTTGCGGCAGGGGGAACGGAAGCGTTCTGCAAGTCCGCTTCGCTCAAGAGACCTTCTTCCAGAAGCAGCTCCGGGCTGATGAGCAGGGGATTGCCGGCAAAGGCGGAGGCGCTGGAATAGGGTGAGCCGCCTGCATCGGTGGGGACGAGAGGCAGAATCTGCCAGAGGGTCTGCTTGGCTTCTGCGAGCCTATCAAGAAAGGTATATGCCGCCTGCCCGAAATCACCCACGCCGAATGCGGACGGCAGGGAGGATGGGTGCAGGAGGATACCGCTTTTTCTGTTTGCCATAGAGGATCACTCCTTTTTCAAAATCAAATTTCAAACAATATTTTTATTATTATACCATGTTTGCAGGGAAAGAAAGCAACTGCGAAGCAGATATTTTCTTCCGCAAGGCATGATATGAGCAGGCACGTTTTTTTGTTAAAATTTGCAGGCTCTGCCAGAAAAAGACGGGGTTTTTCGCACAGCGAACGGAAACAATAACAAGGCAATCAAAACGTATTGCAATAAAAATATCAAAAATATCTGGGAGGGATTTTATGTTTGGCAGAAGGGCAGGACTTTTTTCCGCATTGGCGGCAGTGATGCTGCTGCTCGGCGGCTGCGGCAACGCAGGAGCGAATCTGGGCGGCACGATGGATGGCTATAACAATGGCTATGGCAACGGAAGATATGCAAACGGCGGCGCAGCCTACTGGGACGGCTACGGCATCAACAGCGGCAGAAGCATGGATAATGGTGCGAATTATACCACCTACGGCACACGAAATGACAGCACCGGTACTACCCTTGGGCAGGATTTAGAGGACACCTGGGATGACCTGACAGGGCAGGACAGAAAAACAAAGGATAAGGACAGCAAGGCCGGCAGCAAAACAGAAAACAACACCAACAGAGTGGTCGATTAAGAAAGAGAGCGTGGCGGAGAATCTCCGTTTACGCTTTTTTCTTTTTGGAAATGGGAAACGGAAAAGACATACATAAAAAAAGGATGATTTTCCATACTAAGGGCGAAAGGGGGCGGCGGTTTTGACAAAAAAATGCAAACGGACGGCAATCGGTCTTGTGACAGGCTTTGCAAATGGCTTATTCGGCAGTGGCGGCGGCACAATCGTGGTGCCTGCGATGGAGCGGTTTTTGAAGGTGGAGGAGCATAAGGCGCATGCGACCGCCATTGCGGTGATTCTGCCCTTATCCCTGCTCTCTCTGGGGGTTTATCTCTGGAAAGCGGATTTGGGCGCAGTCTGGCGGATTGCGCTCTGGGCATCGGCAGGGGGACTGGTCGGTGGCTTTGTCGGGGCGAAGCTGCTGCAGCGTGTCAGCGGGGTGTGGCTGCACCGCATTTTCGGGGCATTCATGCTTGCGGCGGCAGTGAGGTTAATCTTATGATGTGGGGTGTAGCGGCGATTGGTTTTTTTTCGGGCATCATCAGCGGTATGGGAATTGGCGGCGGCACCATTTTGATTCCGGCACTGCTTTTTCTGACAGAGGTGAACCAACAGCAGGCGCAGGGCGTGAATCTGATTTATTTTATCCCGACGGCAGTTATGGCGCTCATTACGCACCGTAAAAACGGAACGCTTGATCTGAAAACCGCAAAGCCGCTTGCACTTCTGGGTCTGGCAGGGGCGGCGGCAGGGGCATTTTTGGCGGTTTCGCTGGAATCGGAGATACTGAAAAAGCTGTTTGGGGGCTTTCTGCTGCTGATGGGGCTCAGTGAAATTTTCAAGAAGAAAAAAGGAGAGGATATACATGCAAAGGGATGATTTTATGAAACTCAAGCTGAAATTTGCACAGACGGATGTGGCAGGCAAGATTGCGATTTATACGGAAACGCCGGGGCTGAGCGCAGCGCAGTATAAGGAGCTTCTGCGGATGTATCCCATAGACCGACTGGAGGAGCTGGAAGCAGTATTAGCCAAAATGTAAGGAGGACTGCCGTAAGGCAGTTCTTTTTTTGAAAAGAAAGAAAATGCCTGTTCCCGTTTTGAAATTTATGATATACTAAACGAAGCTATAGGTGTTTTTCAAAACGGACGAAAGGGGCTGTGGGACTATGGAATTGATTGAAAATTTATTTGTCGGCGGCAATGTGTCGGATTTGGAAACCATTGTTTACAGTCTGCGCCGCGAGGTTCCTGTCCTGCGGCTGTACTGCATCGTCTATTTTGAGGACAAAAACAGATTGGAGCTGCTTTCCTCCCATGAGCTGTTTCATACGCGAAATAAAAACCGCCCTGCGAAAATTGCAGGCATTGCCATGGGCAGAGAGGAGACAGTGGATTTACTTCTTTTTATGGCGGAAAAAGCGCAGGAGGAGGGGCGAAATCCTGCCAATCCAAGGGAGCTGATGTTATAAAAAATGCTTACGAAGATTTTTTATCATATTCTGGGGCTTCTGGTTGCCTTCTGCCTGCTGTTTGCAGTGCTGATTACCGTAACGGAAACACTGCTGTATCGGGTGGATGGCTACTTTGCGAAGGAATATCAGAAATATGCGGTCACAGAGCGCGTGGATATGAGGCTGTCTGATTTGCTTTCTGTGACGGATGAAATGATGGACTATCTGAAGGGCGACAGGGAAAATCTGAATGTGGAAGCCGTCATCGGCGGCGTGCAGAGGGAATTTTTCAATGCCAAGGAAAAACGCCACATGCAGGATGTACGGGAGCTGTTTTTGCAGGGGCTGGCACTGCGCAGAGGGGCGGTATTTGTCGGCGTTTTGGCGGCGGCGTTTCTTTGTTTGAAAAAAAGACAGGCGGTACTTCTTAGGATGCTGCAGTGGGGCATTGCGGGAGTGCTTTGCACCATGCTAGGGCTTGGAGCTTTGATTTCGATGGATTTCACAAAATACTTCACCTATTTCCATCTGATTTTTTTCGATAACATGGACTGGTATTTGAATCCGAAAACGGATTTGTTAATCAACATTGTGCCCGAAGGGTTTTTTCGGGATACTGCCTTGCGGATTGCAGGAATGTTTCTGGCGGTCAGCCTTCTGTTCTGGCTGATGGCAGGCGCACTGCGGCGAAGGCTGAAATAAAGAAGGCTGAAATAAAAAGGATTGCTATGATAAAGTTGATTTTATTCGGAATTTTAAAGGGAATCGGCATTTTGCTGCTGGTGCTGCTGCTTCTCCTTCTGCTTATGGTGCTTGTGGTGCTGCTTTCGCCCATCAGGTATCATCTGGAGGGAGAGAAAAGGGCGGCGGTCAGCGGTTCTTTTGGTGTGTCATGGCTTTTTGGGGCAATCCGTGCCGATGGCGGCTATACACCTGAGGGGGGCAGTCGGCTCAAGCTGAGGGTGCTTTGGTTTACACCCGTCGGCGGCGAGGAGAAGCCCAAAAAGAAGAAAAAGAAGAAGAAAAGGAAAGAGCCGGAGCCGATAGAAATACATGCGGCGGAAAAAGAATCAAAAGAGGAACCGGAACCGGCAGAGCCAAAACCGGAGCCTAAAAAAGAGCAGCCGAAGCAGGAACCTAAGAAACAGGAGCCGAAAAAGCAGGCGAAGCCGCAGAGAATGGCGGAAAAACAGCCGAAAACCATGCGGCGCGTAAAGCTTTCGGAGATTGCGGAGAAGCCGCCTGCGCCGGAGGAAATCGAGGACGATGCCTTCTTTACGGGAGAGGAGCAGGAAAAAGCAGAGGAACCGGAGAAGAAGGGAAAAATTCCCCCGATTCTAAAGGAGCTTTGGAGCATTGAGGATAAAAAGCAGATTTTCAAAGCGTTTGGGAAGCTGTTGAAGCGGCTGCTAAAGGGGATTTTGCCGGGGAATTTCTTCCTCAAGGCAACCATCGGGACGGGAGACCCGCCGACAACAGGCTATCTGCTCGGTCTGGCAGGGATTCTGGTTACGAAATTCGGTAATGACATACAGATAAAAGGAGACTTCACGAAAGCAACCGTGGAGGATATTGAAATACGGGTAAAAGGAAAAATTGTACTCGGCAGACTGCTTTGGGCAGTGCTTGCCTTTGGGCTGACAAAGCCCGTCAGAAGGGCAATCCGAAAGGAAATCAGATATTTCAGAGGGAAAAAGGCGGATGCGAAAGGAGAAACAGCATGAGCAAGGATTTTAATGAGGCGGTAGATGTATTATTTCATAAAGTAGATGATCTGGTATCCACAAAAACGGTTGTGGGGGATGCTATTGTAGTTGGCGATATGACGCTTCTGCCCCTGATTGATGTGGCAGTGGGCGCAGGGGTCGGCGCAAAGGAAAGTGCCAATGCGGCAGGCGGCATGGGCGCAAGAATTACCCCCTCCGCGATTCTGATGATTCGCCCCGACGGAGTGCAGCTGATCAATGTGAAGAATCAGGATGCGCTTTCCAAGCTGGTGGATATGGCACCCGGAGTAGTCAATAAGCTGAATTTCGGTGCTGTGTTCAGTGGCAGAAACAAAAAAGACAGAGCACAGGAAGAAGTGAAATTTGAGGAGGAAACCATTATAGAGGAATAAATTGCCGAAAGGAGAGAGTCCTGTATGAAGGTTTTGATTGAATTATATGATAAGGATACGCTGAAAAATATCGTTGCGCCGCTGACCCTGCGGCCCGATAGGGTGGTGTATCTCTATGATAAGGGAATGGACGATAGGGATGCGTTTCGTTCTCTGGTGACCTGCTTTCAGAAAAACATGCCCAATATCGTTGTGGAGGATATTCCTGTAGACATCAGCTCTGTGAAAACCCTGTGTGCGGCGGTCTGCCGTGTGGCAGAGCGGTACGAGGCGGCAAACTGCACGCTGGAGCTGACGGGCGGCAGTGAGCTGATGATGATTGGCGCATATCAGGCAGGGCTTGAAATGGGAATTCGCATGGTACATACGGATTTGGTGAAGGGCTGCATTACGGATATTGAAACGGATGAAAAGCTGACGGATATCGCAACGCTGACGCTGGAGAACTTCATTGATGCCAAGGGCGCGTGCTTTATGGGGGAATCCCATCAGCCGCCGAGACCGGAACGCTATGATGCCATCAACAATATGGCACGGTTTCTGTTCCGCCATCTGCGGGATTGGAAGGTAACCTGCAGCTGGCTGCAGACGGTGGCGGCGAGAGGCTTTTCGCATGATTTGCAGATGGAAAGCCGCAGAAATATCCATACCAAAAGCGGAAAGCCTGTTTCCCCGAAGGATGAAATTCTTCTGGAATTTGAGAAAAACGGCTTTTTCAAGAAGCTAAGTCTGGATAAGAATGGGGTTTGGATACGGTTCAACTCCTTGCAGGATAAACAATACTGCATCAACTACGGCGTATGGCTGGAATTATATGTCTATGTGGCGGCGGCAAGCAGCGGTGCGTTTGAGGATGTGAAGCTTGGAACGATGATTGACTGGAATGTGTATGACGGGCTGAAAATCGGCGGAAACGAAATTGACGTTATGCTGATGGAGGATTCCCTGCCTGTTTTCATTTCCTGCAAGCTGAAGGATGCGGATACTGCGGCGCTGAATGAGCTGCTGATTGCAAAAAAGCGGTTGGGCGGTTGGTTCTCCAAGGGCATTATTGTGACCTTCAGCAAGGAAAAGCAGGAGGGAACGGGTACATATCAGCGATGCAAGATGCTTGGGCTGGAAATGCTCGATGAAAGGGATATTCTGGCGGTGGATTTTCGGGAGCGGCTGGTGCGGACGATTCGTGAGCATGATCTTATCAGTCTGAAATGGAAGAAGGTATAAGGGGGAAGCCCCCCTGGGCTGAAACAGGGTTTCGGCTTTGATATAAAAGGAGGCGGATGCCTTGGCAAAAAAGAATACCAGAAACACCAAGAGCCGTATCGTTTCGGCAGCATGGAAGCTATTCTATGAAAACGGCTATGATGATACAACGGTGGAGGAAATCGTAGAGGAATCGGGAACCTCCAAGGGCTCCTTCTATCATTATTTCAGCGGCAAGGATGCCCTTTTAAGCTCCCTTTCCGATTTATTTGATGATAAATATCAGGAGCTGATTCCGACGCTTGACCCCGAAATGGACAGCTTTGAGCAGCTGATGTATCTGAATCGGGAGATGTTTCTGATGATTGATGACAGCATTTCCCTTGATTTGACGGCAAGGCTTTATGCCTCTCAGCTGATTACCACGGGAGAAAAGCACCTGCTCGACCATAACAGAATCTATTACAAGCTGCTGCGGCAGATTGTGACGGAGGGACAGAAGAAGGGCGAGCTCAGAGAGGATGTTTCCGTGAACGAAATTGTAAAGGCGTATGCGCTCTGTGAGCGTGCGCTGATTTATGACTGGTGCATCAGCAACGGGGATTATTCCCTTTGCCAATACGCAAAAAGCATGATGCCTGTTTTTTTGAACAGTTTTCGTGTGAAAAAAGCGAAAAACGGCGAATAATAAAAAAGATTTTTTTTCGGATAGAAATAAGTTCTGGAAATCGTATAGTCAGAAAAGATTGAAATTGCAGTCTTTCTGGCTATTCTTTGTTTTGTCGTTCTGTTTTTTGTTCGGACTTTGTTCTGTATTTTGTTCTGGTGGAAAGTATGATAGAATAGCCGCAAAAGCAAGACGAAACAGAAAAAACAAGAAACGAAGGAAGGGTAAAGTAACATGATTTCAGCAAAGGTTTTAATCATGCTCACAATTCTGGTCTATCTGGGCGGCATGATTATCATTGGGATTTATTGTTCCAAGAAAAATGAAAATGTAGGCGATTTCTATCTGGGCGGCAGAAAGCTTGGCCCATTTGTTACGGCAATGTCCGCAGAGGCATCGGATATGAGCAGCTACTTATTGATGGGGCTGCCCGGTCTGGCATATTTAAGCGGTGTGGCGGATGTTGGCTGGACGGCAATCGGGCTTGCCATCGGTACATATCTGAACTGGTTGGTTGTCGCAAAGAAAATCCGTATTTATACACACAGACTGGATGCCATTACAATTCCGGATTTCTTCTCCCGTCGATATCATGATGAGAAGAATATTCTGATGTGCATTGCGGCTGTGGTTATCATTATTTTCTTCATCCCCTATACAGCAAGCGGCTTCGCTGCATGCGGCAAGCTGTTCAGCACCCTGTTTGGTGTGAATTATATTCCTGCCATGGTCATCAGTGCGATTGTTATTGTGCTGTATACCGCGATGGGCGGCTTCCTTGCAGCAAGCACCACAGACCTGATTCAGGGGATTGTGATGAGTATTGCGCTGCTGATTATCGTATTCTTCGGGATTCATATTGCAGGCGGCTTTGATGCCGTAATGGATAACGCAAGAAGCATGACAGGCTATCTGAGCCTGACCATGACACACAATCCCGTCAGCAAGACCGCATCTCCCTACGGCTTCCTGACCATCTGCTCCACATTGGCGTGGGCATTGGGCTATTTCGGTATGCCCCATATTCTGCTGCGCTTCATGGCGATTGAGGATCATAATAAGCTGAAATTATCCAGAAGAATTGCGGTTATCTGGGTTGTCATTGCGATGGGCGTTGCCATTCTGATTGGTATCATCGGGAATGCGATGACAAAGGTTGGCGCGGTTCCCCTTCTGGAGGGCAGTGCATCCGAAACGATTATCGTATGCATTTCCGACCTGCTGAGCAAGCATGGCTGCCTTGCGGCAATCGTTGCAGGTATTGTGCTTTCCGGTATTCTGGCGGCAACCATGTCCACGGCGGATTCTCAGCTTCTGGCGGCATCCTCCAGTATTTCCCATAACCTTTTGGGCGGCTTCTTCCGTGTGAATATTTCCGAAAAGGCGGCAATGCAGGCGGCAAGAGTTTCCGTTCTGGTAATTTCCGTGATTGCAGCCTTCATTGCGAGAGACCCCAACAGCTCCGTTTTCGGTATCGTATCCTTCGCATGGGCAGGCTTCGGTGCGGCATTCGGCCCCGTTGTGCTGACAGCGCTGTTCTGGAGACGCTCCAATAAGCAGGGCGCACTGGCAGGCATGATTGTCGGCGGTGTGATGGTATTCGTATGGAAATATCTGATTCGTCCCATGGGCGGTATCTGGGGCATTTATGAGCTGCTGCCCGCATTCCTGCTGGCTCTGGCGGCAATCATTATTGTCAGCCTTGCAACACAGGCACCCGAACAGGCTGTTCTGGAAGAATATGACGCAGTGACAAAGGAACTGAAAAACGAAAAATAAAAAATAAGCATTGAAAATCCCTCTGCTGAATGAATGCGGCACAGGGATTTTTTGTTTGCAGAAAAAATTTCTCTGCTTGTTCTTCTTTAAAAAATTGAAAAAGAGAGAAGGTATCTGTATAATGGATACAGATAAAGAAAATGACAAAGGGAGGAACTGTTGTGAAAGCATTGATTACGGGCGCAACGAGCGGCATCGGGCGTGAAATGGCGAAAATATTAGCTGTACGGGGCGTGGATTTAATCATTGCCAGCAGGGACGAAAAAAAGATGAAAAGCCTTGCCAAGCGGCTGCCTGTGGCAGTGCGGACGATAGCCGTGGATTTATCCAAAGCAGAGGACTGCTATCGGCTGTATGACGCGGTGAAGGCGGAAGAAATTGATATCCTCATCAATAACGCAGGCTTCGGGGCGTATGGCGCAACATGGGATGTTCCGCTGGAAACGGAGCTGAATATGCTGGATTTGAACGTGCGCGCGGTGCAGATTCTGACAAAGCTGTTTCTGGCAGATTTCCGTAAGCGTGGCAGTGGGCGTATCCTCAATGTGGCATCCTCTGCGGGCTTTCTGGCAGGGCCGCTGATGTCCGGCTATTATGCGACAAAGGGCTATGTGCTGCGGCTGAGCGAGGCCATTTCCGAGGAGCTGCGGCAGGAGGGAAGTCGGGTGACAGTGACGGCTCTCTGCCCCGGACATGTGGAGACGAATTTTGATGCGCGCGCAAAGGTACGCCGTTCCATTGGCGGCGTTTCCGCGAAAAGAGTCGCGCAGGCAGGGATAGAGGGGATGCTCCGCGGCAAGGTGGTTGTCCTGCCTGGGGCATTGATGAAAATGACCTATGTCGGAGAAAAGCTTTTACCTGAGTCATGGATGCTGAAAATTGCCTATCGGGCACAGGCAAGGAAGGGTTGAACCGTATGCAAAGAGTAAGGCGAGTTTTGAAAAATACCGTCCGCGGTTATATCACGAAGGATGTCGGCAAGCGAGCAGCTTCACTGACGTATTATCTCCTGTTTGCGATTTTCCCCTTTCTGGTTGCGCTGATTTCCATTTTGGGGCTGCTGCATCTGCCGATGATTTCGCTTGAGGGCGAGGCGGCGGCGTTTCTGCCTGCGGATGTAATCACGCTGCTGAACCGGACGATTACCCACATGACGGAGGCATCCAATGGGGCAATTTTCACTTTTGGTGTGGTGTTTGCGCTGTGGTTTCCGTTTCGGGCGGTAAGAAATATGACGGAGGAGGTTTCGGATATCTATGGCGGCGAAAAGCCGACGCATCATACGCTGCGGGTGCTGCTGCTGGCAATATTCATTCTGTTTCTGATTCCTGCAATGCTGTTTCTGATGATTATCGGGGACTCTGTTTTGAACTATGTGGCGCAGTTTCTGCCGATTACGGTGGAATTTATCTCCTTCTGGACAAAGGCGCGTTTCCTTTCCATGGGCTTTGCGCTGATTCTGTTGACCTCGGCAGTGTATTATCTTTCGCCGAGTCAGCCGCCGAAGTGGCGGTATATTTTTCCCGGGGCGCTGCTTTCTACATCCTTCTGGATGCTGTATTCCGTATTTTTCTCGTATTATGTAGACCACATGGGGAACTATTCCGTGATTTACGGCTCTATCGGGGCAATTATCGCCTTCCTCATCTGGCTGAATCTTTCGCTGACGGCACTGCTTCTGGGGGCAGTGTTTAATCAGGCGTTGCGCGAAACCGCCGCTCATGAAAAACTTTCTTCCGAAATCTGAGGATTTTACTGGATTTTTTCAGATTATATGGTATAATTAGTTTTAGTTTAAAACGAAAAACGGAGGTTGAGCAATGAAAAATATGTTATATAAGGCAAAAGGCGCACTGGCGCTGACCCTTGCGGTGAGCATCTGCGGGGCGCAGTGTGTGCCTGTGTTTGCGGCTGAGGCTCTTTCCGCGGCGCAGCAGGGCGTGCAGGTGACACCTGTGAAGGAGCTGACAGAGGAGGAGAAGGCGGCATTGCAGCTGCCGAAGCTGACCGCAGAGGAAGCATTGGCGAAGGCGAAAAAGCATAGCCCCGACCTGAGAGAAATTCAGGATACCTTGGATTATCTGGATAATACACTGGATGACATCGACAGAAGCGCAGGCGGCACAGTTACTGTGCCAAATGTGGAATATAAAAAATGGGTGAATGATGGCTGGCAGAAGGTTGTTTCTGCCGTTTATCAGGCAGAGCAGGGCAAAAAGCAGGCAAGAATCGGCGAGGATCTGCAAAACCTTGGTCTGGAGGTTTCCGTAAAATCCTATTTTACCTCCATCAAGAGTAATGAGGATACCCTGTCTCTGACAAAGAAAAACGCTGAAATCCAGAAAAAGCTGTATGAACAGGGGCAGGAAAAGAACCGTCTGGGTCTTCTGAGCAAGTATAACCTGAATCAGCTGGAGATTGCGGCAAAGCAGGCGCAGGATAATGTGGCACTGCTGGAGACAAGCATGGAGCAGCTTTACATCAAGCTGAATGACCTGATGGGGGAAAAGGCAGATGCCCGTTTTGAATATGTCTATGACGTTACCTATACGCCTTATAAGCTGAGTCTGCCGATGGAGCAGTATCTCAACGCGGCACTGAAAAAGGATCTGACCATTCAGCTGAAGGAGCTTGCGTTGGATTCTGCGAAGTTTACGAAAAACTATGTTGGTGAATCGAATACGCGTCTGGATTCCAATACACAGGAATATAATTATGACACCGCAAAGCGTAATTTGAAAACGGCAAAAACCGATAAGGAAATGGCAATTCGCAATGCGTATCTGCAGTTGCAGCAGATGGAAACACAGATTACCTCTGCACAGTCCTCTCTGACAAAGGCACAGGCAGATTATCGCGCGGCGCAGATTAATCTGCGGGCAGGCAATGTGACAAAAACAGCTGTAGAGCAGGCGGAAATGGGCGTTGTTTCCGCACAGAACAGCTTGAATCAGCTGATTTATAATTACGATATGCTGGTATTTACCTTTGAAAACCCCAGCCTTCTTGGCAACACCACACAGGCGCAGTAAAATAGAAATAAAATGCAAAGAGGTCTTGAGCAAATATGCCCGGGGCTTCTTTTTTTGCATAGATTTCCTTTTCCTTCGCAAACTAGGAAAAATGGTTGGGCGGTGAAAAGGGATGCAGATAAAGAAGGAGTTGCAGAAAAATAAACAGGTGATGCAGGAAGCCTTTCGTGACTGCGGTGATATCATTATGCGTGAGTTTCGCATCCGCGGCGGCGAGGGCACGCTTTTTCTTGCATATACGGATAATATCGTGAATGGGGATGCCATTCAGAATTTTATCATGACAAATGTGATGGCGCGCTGTGAAATGCAGGGAACGGAGGGACTGCTACAGAGTCTGATGGAGGAGGTCATTGCCATCGGGGAGCTGACAAAAATCACCACGATGGAGGAGGTTTTTGATGCCGTTCTTCTGGGGGATACGGTGCTTCTGATGGATGGGGATGATTTCGCCTTGCAGGCTTCGACGAAGCATTTCCCCACGCGCGGCGTGAATCAGGCGGAAACCGAGGTGGTTGTGCAGGGGCCGAAGGATGCCTTTACGGAGCTGATGTCTGTAAATGTGGTGCTGACGAGAAGGCGAATTCGGGATACACGGCTGAAGGTGAAGCGGAAGAAGGTGGGCAGACGGAGCAAAACGGATGTGGCACTGCTGTATATGGAGGATTTGGTGCGTCCTGAGCTGCTGCAAAAGATAGAAAGGCAGGTGGATTGTCTGGATTTAGACCATCTGCCGGACAGCGGCTATGCGGAGCAGCTGTTGGAGAAGCGGCAGTATTCGCCCTTTCCTCAGCTGCAGATGACGGAGCGCCCCGATAAGACCTCCTCCGCCCTTCTGGAGGGGCGCGTGGCACTTCTGCCCGATAATACACCCTATGCCATCCTTCTGCCGGCAACACTGAATACCTTCTTTCAGGCGGCAGAGGATTATTATGACCGCTGGGAGATTATGAGCTTTATTCGGCTGATTCGCTTTGTGGCGGCGTTTCTGACGGTTACGCTTCCGGGGCTGTATATTGCGTTTGCGGTCTATCATCCGGAGCTTTTGCCAACCGCGCTTGCCCTCAAGGTTGCGGCAACGAGAGAAACCATTCCGCTTTCTGTCATTGGTGAGGTGCTGATTATGGAAATCGCCTTTGAGCTTCTGCGTGAGGGCGGAATTCGTCTGCCATCCCCCGTCAGCTCTACCATTGGCATTGTCGGCGGCATTATCATCGGTTCGGCGGCAGTGGATGCAGGGATTGTCAGTCCGACGGTTGTGATTGTTTCCGCGCTGACGGGCATCTGCTCCTTTGTGATTCCGAATGTTTCGATTGTTTCGGGTCTGCGCATCAGCAAATACGTTGTAATTTTCTTCGCGGCTGTGTTCGGGCTGTTTGGGGTCTGGGCGGCACTGCTGCTGCTTCTGGCGCATCTGGCAAGTCTCACCTCCTATGGCATCCCTTATCTGTATCCCTTCTGCTCCTCCTCCGTCAATGATGACATGGATTGGGAGGACAGCATTTTTCGTCTGCCGCTTTCCGAAATGAAGCGCAGGCCGATTTTTACACGTCCCGATGTACGGCGGCGGAAGGAGGAGGAATGATGTTTGCGGAGAATCGGAAAATTTCTATCAGACAGCTGCAAATGCTGTTATTACTGGATTGCTTTGGCACTGCTGTCCTTTTTCTTCCGGCGGAGCTGGCCGAGATAAGCGGCAGAGGGTGCTTTTTTGCGGCTTTGCTTGGCGGCTTGGGGGTGTCGGCTGCCTCCCTTCTGCTGACGGCAGTAGGAAGGCGCATGCCCAATGGTACGGTGGTCGATTGGTGCCGGAGCGTCTGCGGCAATGGTATCGGGACAATCCTTTTGCTTGGCTTGGCAGGAAAGATTTTGCTTGACGGGATGCTTGAACTGCGGATTTTCAGCGAAATTATCTGCCGTTTTATGCTCCCTGCAACGCCTGTCTGGGTGCTTTCCCTGGTGTTGCTTCTGGTCGCAGGTGCGCTTGCGGCGCAGGGAACGGAATGTCGGGGAAGAACGGCGGAAATCCTCTTTTTTCTGGTCGCAATTCCCTTGCTTCTGGTGCTTCTGGCGGTGGCGGCTTCTACGCGGTATGCGCGTGTTCTGCCGCTTGCCTTGCCTTCTCCTTCGGGCATCGGGGCAGGGCTTGCAGAGATGAGCATTGTATTTAGGGGGCTCGTTTTTCTTTATTTTATCTATCCGGATTTGAAAAAGCCTGTCGGCTTCGCAGTCTGGAAAGGCTGTCTTTTGATAACGGCAGTGGTGACGGTCATCGTGCTTCTCTGTCTGGCGAATTACGGCGAGGGGATGCTTGCCGCAAAGCTTTTGCCGACATTGCAGATGTTGGAGCGTGTCAGCTTTACGGGCGTTTTTCTGACCAGACAGGATTTGCTTCTGCTTTGGTTCTGGATGGCATCGGCGGTGCTGTTTCTTTCGGGTGTGGTGTTTTTCGGCTCCCTTCTGGGGACGCAGCTATGCAGACAGGCGGAAAAAAAGCGAAAGCTTTGGCTCTGGGTGGTGCTTGCGGCTTTGTTCGCGTTGTCATTTCTGCCCGAAAGCCTTATGGAGGCACAGCGTCTGCGGCTTGCCGTTTCGCCTTGGCTGAATCTGGCGTATCTGGTGGGACTGCCGGTTTTATTGCTCTTGCTTGGCAGGAAGGGAGAGAAAAAGGATGTATAAAAAATTTGTTTTGCTGGCGTTGGCAGTCCCCTTTTTTCTGACCGGTTGCTGGGATAAAAAGGACCCGGAGGATAGGGCATTTATTATCACCCTTGGGGTAGACACGGCGGCAGAAAACGGCTGTCACTTCACCTTTGCGCCTGCGAATATCGAAACGGGCGAGGCAGAAACTTATGCCGCGGAGAGTGAAACCCTTTCGGGGGCGGTCGCGCAGGTGGATACCTACACCTCTCGTAAGACGGATTTGGGGCAGCTGAAAACCGTTATCTTGGGGGAAGGTCTTTTGCAGGACAGCGCAAGACTGGATGCCCTTCTGGGGGAGCTGGAGCGCAGTCAGGCGGTTTCGGAGAAGGTGATGCTTCTGGCGGCGGATTCTGCGGCGGCTTGCGTGGAAAAGGCCATGAAGGAGGACAGCAAGACAGGTCTGTTCCTCTGGGATTTTTATAAAAATACCGCCGAGGAGGTGGCGGTCACGAAGGGGATTGATTTGGATACCTTTCTGACGGAGCGTGTGGAGCGGGGCGGCAATGGTGTGCTTCCGCGGATTCGCGCAGAGGGGGAAAGGCTGCGGCTTGGCGGCGGCATGGCAGTGTCCGCAAGGGGTGCTTCTATTCTGAATGAGGAAGAGGAGCGCGGTTATCTTTTCCTGCTGGGAGATGCCGAGGGGGCGGTTCTGGAAGGAAGGTATAAAGCGGCGGTTTTGCCTTTGGCGGTTACAAAAACAAAGGCGGACTACGATTTTCAGGTGGCAGGGGACACCGTTCTCTGCACCGTGACGCTTTCCGTAGAGGGAACCCTGCAGGGCGGCAGGGGCGAATTGCTTTCCGCAGAGCAGAAAACGGAGTTGGAGAGTATTTTTTCCGCAAGCATAAAAGAGGAAGTCGAGCATACGATAAAAACAGCGTTGTCCGAAGGGGTGGATTTCCTCGGTATTCTGCCGAGGGCAGAGCGCGCCCTGCCGCAGCTTGCAAAAGCCTGCACACGAGAGCAGCTTTGGGAGCGGATGGTGTTTCGTGTTGTCCCAAAGGTGCAGATTACGGATATGGGGCGCAAGCGTTGATTAAAATTTGAAAAACTTGGAAATCCTGTATCTGAACAAATCAGAAAAGGGGAGAACGGGATGGATTGGAAACAGACGCTCAGGGAGCTTTGGCAAAAGGAAAAATGGTATTGGCTTGCGGCGGTGGTGCTTGGGGTACTGCTGAGTCTGCTGTTCGCCGCCCATTGGACAGAGGGCTATGCGGATATGATTCAGAAGGGGATTGGCGGCAAGGTGGTGCGCTTTCATGTGCTGGCAAATAGCGACAGCGAGGCAGACCAGACCCTCAAGCTTGCGGTGCGCGATAGGGTTTTGCAGGAATATGGCGATTTACTGGAAACCTGTACCTCAAAGGAGGAAACGCTTGCGGCACTCAAAAACGCACAGCAGGAAATTTCGGAAACGGCGGAGGCGGAGGTGCTGGCGCAGGGGTATACTTATCCCGTCCGCGTGTCTCTGGTACGGGAGGAATTTCCCTTTAAGAAATATGGCGATTTAATTTTTCCGGCAGGGGTGTATGATGCCCTGCGAATTGAGATTGGCGAAGCCAAGGGGAAGAATTGGTGGTGCGTGCTCTATCCGCAGATGTGCTATGTGGATGCGGCGTGGGGCTATTCCACAGAGGAAAGCCATGTGCGGCTTCAGAATACGCTGACAAAGGAGGAATTTCTCGTGGTTTCTGCTATGGAGCAGAAGAAGGTTACGCCGAAAATCAAATGCAGACTTGTGGAATTGTGGAGCGAACGATAAAATAAAAAGGATAAATCCAATACGGATTTATCCTTCATTTTTTATTTTGTAACAAATGCAAATTTCCCAATCAGCAAGAATGCCACAACCATGTGCAGAATTGCTGTAACGGTAAAGGTCAGAATGAAATCAATATGCTTGTTTTTATGGCGCTTGAAGACCATCGCAATCAGACCGCCGATGCCGCCGCCCAGAACAGCCAGAAGGAAAAGATTCTTTTCGGGAATCCGCCACCCATCCTTTATGGCTCTTTTTTTATCAATTACCATTGTAAAATACAGAATCAGGTTAATAATCAGGTAATACCCGACGATAATCAATAGGTTTCTGCCGTTAAAGTAAAGCTCCATTTTCGCATTCCTTTCTCATCTTTTCAAACAGGGGTCAGCGCATTACGTTTCTCCAGTCCAAGTCGCCTCTGTCCAGTGCAAGCAGAAGAACCTCTGCCGTTGCAAGGTTGGTTGCCAGAGGAATATTGTGCATATCGCACAGGTGCAGAATGGAATTTACCTCGGATTCGTACGCATGCGGAGAAACGGGATCTCGCAGGAAAATCATCAGGTCAATATCATTATTGATAATCTGCGCGCCCATCTGCTGTTCGCCGCCCAAGTGTGCGGAAAGATATTTATGCACCACCAGATTGGCAGCCTCCTCCACCAGACGACCGGTTGTGCCTGTGGCGTAGATATCATGCTTACACAGAATATGTCTGTAAGCGATGCAAAGGTTTTCCATCAGTTTTTTCTTATTATCATGTGCAATCAGACCAATATTCATAACAAACCTCCCTCAAATAGCGATTTTGTTTCTTTTTTTCTTATGTTCAGCATCAGCCCAAGGGCGACCATGTTTGTCCACATGGAGCTGCCGCCGTAGCTGATAAAGGGTAATGACATGCCGGTATTCGGCAGGATGCCTGTCGCAACGCCCATATTTACGAAGGTTTGGAACGCAAACATGCCGGCGATGCCCGCAGCAACCAGCTGGCTGAAGGTATCCCTGGCCGATATTGCTATTACTATACACCGAAAAACGATAAAAAGCAATATGGCGAGGACAAATATACATCCAAGAAATCCAAATTCTTCCCCGATTACGGAGAAAATGAAATCATTATGTGGCTCCGGCAGATAGCTTAACTGGTTCAGCGTGCCGTGGAACAGACCCTTGCCCAGAAATTTCCCCGAACCGATGGCAGAAATGGATTTTTCTGTCTGATAATACAGGCTGGGATCGCGGCTGGGGTCCACAAAGGAAAGGATACGGTTGAACTGATGCTCCGCAAGAATTTTATCCGTAAAGAGGGGATGCTCCCTGCTTACGTCAAAGAGAATCAATGCGACAATCGGCACCGTAACCACTAAGACATTGCGGATGATGCGCCAATCCAGACCTGCAATGAAGATTTCAATGCAGAAGATGGCAACCAGAACCAGGCTGGCAGAAAGCGCAGGCTGCTTCTGAATCAGAAGCAGCGGAATCCCTGTGTAAACACAGAGAAACCCGATGGTTTTCAGGTCGCTGATTTGCTTCTGCCGCTCGGTTATGACCTTCGCTAAGCAGAATATCATAATCACCTTGGCGAATTCCGAGGGCTGAATGGTCAGAGGCCCAAGGGCAATCCAACGAGTCGCGCCCTTACTCTCGGAGCCGACCAGAAGAACTGTCACCAGAAGCAAAATATTCACGATATAAAGCGGAATGGTAAATTGTGAGATGTATTCATAATCCGCATTGGCTGCAATCACCATCAGCGCAATGCCAATGAGGAAGAATACGCCTTGCTTGATGACATTGGCAGGGCTTTCCCCCAGATTGATACGCGTTGCGCTCGCAATGCAGATTAAGCCGAACAGGGAAAGCAGGCAAACCGCCCCCACAAGCCACCAATCCAGATTTTGAAGATATTTTTTGATGTCCATATATAAAAACTCCCGGTATTTTTTATGATTTTTCGGATTTTGTCTATCATACCAACGAAGGGCTTGGTGTGATAGAGAAAACCCGAAAAGACCTTCAAAGGTTTCCCTGTATTTGAAGGTCTTTTGTGTTGGTCTTTTTAATAGGGCTTTAATCCTCGTGATTCATCTTACGCATGCTCTTGATGGGGATATTCGCATACAGCACAGGAACGGTGCCGTTGTTATCCTCGGACTGCGTCTGCGTAATCTGGATATCCAGCTCATCGGTATCAATCTCCATGTAATTGGAAATGACCTTGATGATATCCGTTTTCAGCATTTCCAGTACCTGAGAGGAGCAGTTCACCCTGTCATGCACCAGAACCAGCTTTAATCTATCCTTCGCAACACTGCCGGAGGGCGGTGTCTGTTTTTTGCGGAAAAAGCTAAAGAAATCCATCGTTACACTTCCTTTCTTCGCACAGGCTTATTTACGGAAGAGCTTTTTCAGCTTGTCCATAAAGGTTTCGGGTTCGGGTTCAAAGCTCATCAGGGGCACATCATTGCCCAGAAGGCGCTGAACGATATTTCTGTAAGCCTGTCCTGCCTTGGAATTTTCGTTCATAACGGCAGGCTCACCCTTGTTGGTTGCGATAACAATGCTTTCATCATCGGGAACGACACCCAGAATATCAATCGCAAGAATTTCCTCTACGTCCTCAATATTCATCATTTCGCCGCGCTGCACCAGATCGATGCGCAGTCTGTTCAGAATGAGGGTAGGGTTTCTCAGCTCATTTGCCTCCAGAAGCCCGATGATACGGTCGGCATCGCGCACAGCGGAAACCTCAGGGGTTGTGACAACAATGGCTCTGTCTGCGCCGGCGATGGCGTTTTTGAAGCCCTGTTCAATCCCTGCGGGGCAGTCCAGTACGATAAAATCAAAGCCTTCCTCTTTTAAATCGTCACAGAGCTTCTGCATCTGTTCGGGAGAAACAGCGTCCTTATCTCTTGTCTGTGCGGCAGGCAGCAGGAACAGCCCATCATAGCGCTTATCCTTAATCAAAGCCTGTTTCAGGCGGCAGTTGCCCTCCACAACGTCTACCAAGTCATATACAATACGGTTTTCCAAACCCATAACAACGTCCAGATTTCTCAGCCCGATATCTGCATCTACCAATGCAACCTTTTTGCCTAATGCTGCCAGACCGCAGCCAAGGTTTGCGCTGGTTGTGGTTTTGCCGACACCACCCTTGCCGCTGGTGATTACGATTACTTCACTCATTGATGTTCCTCCTAATCTCAGAAGTTTATTTTACGCGTTTGCACATTTTTTTCGGTAATATCTGATTCCTATTACTATATTAACAAAAATGTGCTGATTTTGCACTCCTTTTTTTTAGCAAAACAGGAGAACTTTTCCCATGATTCGACAGCGTTTCCAATTCTTAGGAAAGTGCCATAACAAAAATTTGCCCATCCTGCACAAAGGCATATTCAGGGGGCTTGGGGCCCTTTTTGTTTTCTTCGGGAAAACGGGTGATGATATCCGCAATGCGCAGCTGTACGGGTGCCATATAAATGGCGGAAACAAAGGCATCCGTCATGCCCTTGCAGCCTGCGTGTGCCATGCCCTTGAGCTGCCCCAAAATGATGATATTGCCGCCTGCCTTGATTTCTGCACCGGGGTTGACATCCCCAACCACGATGACGCTGCCTTCAAATTCAATTTTCTGCCCGTTGCGCAGAGAGCCCTTGTGGAACTTTGCCAGATTAAAGGGCGCAAGCTCCTTCTCCAGAAGGTCGCTCAGACGTTTGATTTCGTTGTTTTCTGTTTTCACGAAGGTAATTTCCATCGTGGTATGCTTTGCGATAATCTTTAAGAGGGTTTCTTCCTCCTCCTCCGTAAACACACGCCCCTTGAAGGCAAGGGAGGTCTTTACGTTATCGAAGAATTTGCCTGCCTCCGCCACCTTTTTTTCCAGCTGTGTGCAAAGGGTTTCAAAGGATACCTCCGGGTCAAAGATAACGGTGACACCGTCCTTTGTACCCTTAAAGATCACATAGTTTTCATTATACATACTTTCCCCTCCTGTTGTTATTCTGCCAGAACTGTTTGCATTGTGGTGTTTGTGGGGGTGTAATCCAGCCCCAGATATTCGCGGATAATTGCCTTCGCAACCGCAGGCGCAGGTGTACCGCTGCCTTCGCCGAAGGGAATCATAACAGTAATGGCAATCTGCGGATCATCAAAGGGTGCGAAGCAGACGAACCAGGTATGGGAGCTGCGGTTCTTGTCCTCTTCGGCAGTACCCGTCTTCGCTGCCACCTTTACGGGCAGGTCATTGAAGGCGGTACGGAGTGTACCATGGGAACCGTTTGTTACCAGATACATCCCCTGATAAACAGCCTGCAGATTTTCCTCCTTGAATTTTGTTACATTTTCGACCGTTTCCTCCACCTCGGAATGGAGTGTGCCGTCAGCATTCTGTATGTGATCCACCATGTGCAGTTTATACAGCGTGCCGCCGTTTGCAAGGGTGGAAACATATTTCGTAATCTGTGCCGGTGTGTAGCTGTTGATGGACTGCCCGATGGCAGTACGGATGGTGTCACCGTCTGTCCAGCGGGTCTGGCTTGTGGTGGCATCGGGGTTGAAGGTTTTCACTGCCTTTTCCTTATTGGCAGGAGATGCCATAGTCGGGCCGTATTCGTCCAGCTCTACGCCGGTATAGTCATTCAGACCAAACGCTGCCATGTATTCATTCAGCGTGGTAATTGCCTTATTGCTGTCGCTGCCGTTTGCGGTGCTGCCTAAGCGGTAGCCCAGCTCATAGAAGAAATAGTTACAGGAAACCTCAAGCGCATGGGAAACATTCACAGGCCCATGGGTGCCGCCGGTGTTGGAATAAATCCAGCAGCGCGCATAGGGTACACCTGCATCCTTGAACAGCCCCTTATCCACGATGGTCGTGCTTGGCGTAATCGTGCCTGTTTCCAGACCTGCCAGTGCAGTAATCATCTTGAAGGTGGAGCCGGATGCCTTTTTCTGCTTCAGCGGACGGTTGACCAGTGGGGTGTTGCCGTCCTGCAATAAGTCATTATAGTAAGCGTTATTAAACGTATTGACCAGCTCGTTGTTGTCGTAGGAAGGGTAGGTGACGCTCGCAAGCACCTCACCCGTGCCAACCTGTGTCACGAAAACAGAGCCGGTGCAGGGGTCAAGCCCCGTATCCGCAGGGGACATTTCCCCATTGCTGAGCTTTTTGATGATGAGAGCGGTAGGGGATGCGCCATTTTCGATGGAGGCCTTTTCCTCCTCTGTTACGCTCAGATTTCCCTGCTCAATCATCATCAGCATGAGTTCTTTCAGGCTGATAGAGCCCTTTTCCAGACCGTCAATCAGGAATTCCTTCGCAACCGCAACCGCATCATCCTGCGTGGGGCTGAAGGTCGGGTTTGCCTGCTTCAGCTTCTGATAAACCTGCTTCTGCACGCCGTCCTCCGCCTGTATCATTTTCTGAGCGGAAATGTGATTTATGTTAATCATGGAAGTGAATAGCTCCGTGCTGGAGGCGTAGGTCTTGCCGCCGCCGGTCAGCTTTCTGAGAACCGCCGTGCGCAATTCGCTTTCCAGTGTATCATACGCAACCTTTTGCAGCTTGCTGTCCAGTGTCAGGAAAACATCCTTTCCGGCAACAGGCTCCGTGGAATCAATCACGCTCATACGTCTGCCCTGATTATCTACCTCAATCAGAACCTTCCCGTCCACGCCGTTCAGCTCCTTTTCGTAAAGCTTTTCCATGCCGTCCTGCCCGACAACATCTGTCTGGCTGTAAAGCGGATTGCCCTCTGCATCCACCTCATCCTTATAGAGGGCATAGTCGCTTTCCGTCATCTGGCGGATATATCCAAGGATATGAGAGAAATATTCCCCTTCGGGGTAATCCCGCAGAGATACCGTATCAATGACAACATTGGGGAAGGTATCCTGATTTTCCTCGACGTAGGCAAGGGTTTTATCGGAAATATCCGTTGCAATCGTCACCGTCTGATACTGCTGATAGCGTTTCAGATAGAGGGAATAGCGAATCCCCAGTGTATCACGCACCAGCTGTTCGGGCAGACCCTCTGGCAGCCCGAAGAAATCCCGCAGATAATCCAGAGTTTTTCTGGAATTATAGTTTAATTCCTTGCCCTTCATCAGCATGCTCTGCTTCCAGCTTTTTTCACGGTTGGTGTTGCCGTTAAATTGGAAGGCATAGGGTGCCTCGGTGTCCAGGGGCAGCTCATCATCAATCGTTTCGCCGAATTCGGAAAGCTTTCTTGCCAAGGTCAGCGCCATCAGATTGCGGTCATCGCTCATGGCAAGGGAAAGATAGGTGCGCTTCTGCGCCGCAGTGTAGCCTTCGGGTACATCATATTTTTCGTACAGATATTTCAGACATTCCGTTGCGCTCAGCTTATATTGCTTTTTCTCCAGACCAATGGAGGCCTTCCAGCTTTTTTCCTGCTTTTCCTTTTCCTCATCCGTTCCTTTAAAGGTAAAGGAATAGGGCGAGGATGTGGTGATGGGCAGGGAATCTACCTTATGGTGTCCGTCTGCCCAGAGCCAGTCGGTCAGGTCTGTAGCAAGCGTCTTGCGTTCCTCCCTGTTCAACTCTAGGGTAACACTGCCGTCCACCTGTACGCAGTATGCAACCGTATTGACAGCAAGCGGTCTGCCGTAGCGGTCATAAATATTCCCGCGGGAGGCCGCCACAGGCAGTGTTTTGGAAACGCTCGCCGTAATGGATTCGTCATAATATTCCCCGTGAATAATTTGCAGGGAAAACAGACGCAGCACGATAATCGCGAAAAGCACAATCACGCCGCACAGCATTACAAATATTCTGTTTTTACATAAATCTAAAAAATGCTCAAGATATCTTCTCATCGCTTCCTCCTGATGGGAAACAGATTTCAGCCTTTAAAAAAGGCGGTATTTATACTTTTCTTTCAACTCCAGCCATTCATTGATGCCAAACAGCACCCGATACAGCGGAACGGTTACAATCGTCATATAGACCAGCTCTGGCAGCAGCACGTGGAAGAGGAAATAGAGAATATTTCCTTCTCCTTGGAACACAAAGCTTGAAACATACAGCACTGCCTGATAAAAGATTGTGGCAATCGCGCAGAAAATAATCGGCAGAATATAATTTTCGCGGAAAAAGCTGCGTTGGCTTCGTCCGAAAATCAATCCAATCAAAAGATACAGCGCGGTATAAAAGCCGATGTAGGTGTGGAAAAACACATCCATCAGAAACCCTGTGCCTGCGCCCACTAATGCGCCCTCCTTACTGCCGCGCAGCAGGGAATAGGAGGTTACAATAATCAAGGCGGTATTCGGGAATACCCCTTGGATGGCAAGGTAGGGGAAGAGCGTGGTCTGCAAAATAAAATTCAGTACCACAATCAGAGTGGTGATGATGATTCTCATTCCGCCACCCCCGTTGTGTCAGGCTCTGCCGTGTCAGGGTCGGTCGGGTCTGTCGGCTCCGCCACGTCGGGATTTGCCTGTGTATTTGTCTTTGCTGTGCTTTTGCCACTCTGCTTTGCGCCCTTATCCAGAACCAGAACCGTATCCAGATGCTTTAGGTCTACATAAGGCTCAATCACAGCGTATTTCGTCAGCCCGTTGGTGTCGGTCTCGATTTCCAGTACCTTGCCGATGGCAAGCCCCTCCGGGTAAATATCGGAAAGCTGAGAGGTTACGATTTCGTCGCCTACCATGATTTCCGCGTCCCCGTCGATATATTCCATTTTGCACAGACCGTGGTTTGCAAGGCTGTAATTGCCTTTGACAACGCCCAAATCGCCCGTCCGCACGCTCATCGCAGGCACAGAGGAACGGCTGTCCAGAATGGACTGCGCCTTGGAGAAGGTCGCGCCGCTTTCCAGAACCTTACCAACTAAGCCCTCCGGCGCAATCAGAACCATGTTTGCGCTGATACTGCTTGTTGTGCCCTTGTTGATGGTAAAGCCGTCATACCAGATGCCGGGGTCCTTTGCAATCACGCGTGCCCCGACACTGTCATAGGTAGGGTATTTCTGCGCAATTTTCAGCAGAGCGGTCAGACGCTCGTTTTCCGTTTCATACATGGAAAGCTTTCTGTTTTTATTTGTCAGCTCTGCAATCTGCTGCTTCAGCTCCTCGTTTTCATCCTTCAGCTTTGTTTTGTTGCGGGCGGATGTCACCGTATCGTCTATCCAACTGCTGATGCCAGTTGTCAAATCCTGAAACGGGGTGACAACAACACCGATGGCGCTTTCCAGCAGAGTGGCATTCAGCTTTATACCGCTGGCAATCACGGTAACCAGAACCAGAATGGCGATGCCCGCACCAATGATGCGTTTTTTATGTTTTAAGAAAAACTCCTGCAACGTGAAATGCTCCTTTCGGTGTGTTTAAAATCAGAATAATGCTTTTCTGGGAGAAATCAGAACAGATTTCAGCTTATCTACCTGTTCCAGAACCATCCCTGTGCCCAGAGCAACACAGTTCAGGGGTTCGTTTGCAATATTAACGGGCATGCCTGTTTCCGCGGTAATCAGCTTATCCAGTCCGCGCAGATGCGCGCCGCCGCCTGTCAGTGTAATGCCGTATTCCATGATATCCGCAGCCAGTTCGGGAGGGGTTGCCTCCAGGGTCTGCTTAATGCTGTTGATGATAGAGCCAACGGGCTCCGCCAGTGCTTCGCGAATGTGAATGGAATTGATTTCGATGGTCATGGGCAGACCGCTGACTAAATCGCGTCCGCGGATTTCCATTTTTTCCTCTCTGTCCAGAGGATACGCAGAGCCGATGGTAATCTTGATTTCCTCTGCGGTACGGTCACCGACTGCCAGAGAAAATTCCTTGCGGATATAGTTTACAATCGCGCTGTCCAGTGCGTCACCTGCCACACGCAGAGAGGTGCTTGTAACAATGCCGCCAAGGGAAATGATAGCAACCTCGCTTGTGCCGCCGCCGATATCAACAACCATGCTGCCGGTGGGCTCTGCAACGGGCAGACCTGCACCAATCGCCGCTGCCATGGGTTCTTCAATCAGATAGGTGTCCTTTTCCTTGGAGCCTGCGGCAATGGCAGCCTCCAGAACGGCGCGCTTTTCTACCTCTGTTACGCCGGAAGGCACACAGATTACAATGCGAGGCTTGGGCCCAAAGAGAGAGCGTACATACGCCTTATTGATGAAATAACGCAGCATAGCCTGTGTTACGTCAAAGTCTGCGATAACGCCGTCCTTCATGGGGCGGATGGCAACGATATTGCCGGGGGTACGCCCGATCATATCCTTCGCTTCGTTGCCGACAGCCAGAACCTCTCTGGTGTCCGTGTTGATGGCAACAACGGAAGGCTCATTCACGATGATTCCTTTTTCTCTCATATAGACAAGGGTATTGGCAGTACCCAAGTCAATTCCCATATCTTTGGCATTGAACATCATATTCTTTTTACCCCTTTCATTATTGGAAACGCCGCCGTGTGTGCGGCAGCTATGGTATCTCTTAAATTTTGTCTTACATTTTATCATACCGCTTTTTTGTATTCTTTTCAAGAAAAGAACCGTATTTTTCATAAAAAAAGAATGGTTTTTCCTGAAAAAAAAGGAAAGGGCAAAATCGTTTGCCCCCTGAAAATCATTATAGCTTTCTGTAAATGAAAAACGCCAGAATAATGCCGATGATACCCGCAATGGTAAAGCGGATGGTCAGCCCAAATTGCAATGTCAGCACGCCTAAATCCAGCATAAGCGGAGAGGAAAGCCCAAAGCTGTTGCCGTATGCAAGCCAGCTGAGTGCGGAAACACCGCCGACCAGTTTTGCGATAAAGCCGCCCAGAACCACGCCTGCAAGCATAAGCAGCACCAGTATCCAGATATTTTGTGAGGAACGTCCTCTCATAGCAAATCCTCCTTTACAGAAAAAATTCATTTATTTATAACTGATTTAGTATAGCATACTTTTCCAGAGGGGTAAAGCGAACAGAATCATAAAAGATTTTTTTAGCAACAAAAAAAGACTCCCTGATTTCTCAGAGAGTCTTTGAAAAGTCTGAATTATTCAGCCTTGGGAGCTTCTTCTGCCTTAGGTGCTTCAGCCTTGGGAGCTTCAGCCTTGGGAGCTTCAGCAGCAGGAGCAGCCTTGGGCGCTGCGGGTGCAGCAGCGGCGGGAGCCGCAGGCTGTGCAGGTCTCTTGCCTGTCAGCACGCCCTTAGGGCATTTGTTTGCACAGATGCCGCAAGCCTTACATTTGGTGTAATCAATAACAGCAAGGTTATCAATTACATGAATAGCGTCGAAAGGACAGTTCTTTTCGCAAATCTTACAAGCGATACAACCAACGGAGCAGTTGGGGATTACATTCTTACCCATATCCTTGGAGGAGCACTGTACTTTCACTTTCTTCTTAGCGGGCAGCAGCTCGATGATGTGTTTGGGGCAAGTGGAAACGCATTTGCCGCAGGCAACACATTTATCTTTATCAATTACTGCAACACCGTCAACGATTTCGATTGCGCCGAAGGCACAAGCCTTCTTGCAGCTGCCCAGACCCAGACAGCCATAGGAGCAGGATTTTGCACCCTGACCTGCAAGCTGAACAGCCATGTTACAATCGTCAATGCCGAAATAATCGTATTTATTTTTTGCTTTATCGCAAGTACCACCGCACTTTACGAAAGCGGCAACGGGTTCAGCAGAGGAAGCTGCAACACCCATGATAGCGCCAACCTTTTCAGCAACTGCTGCGCCACCAACGGGGCAGGCATTTACAGGAGCTGTACCGGCAACGATTGCAGATGCACAACCACCACAACCGGGAAAACCACAACCACCGCAGTTAGCGCCGGGCAGACATTCCAAAACCTGACCGATACGAGGGTCTTCTTCAACCTTGAAAACTTCACTCGCAACACCCAAGCAAGCGCCGAAAACAACGCCCATACCGCCGACACTCAGAACGGGAAATAAAATACTCATTGGATCCATATTCTTTTACCCTCCTCTATTACAGTTTGATCAGACCGGAGAAGCCCAGGAATGCGATAGACATCAGACCAGCTGTGATCAGAGCCATAGGGAAACCATCGAAGGCCTTCGGTGTTTCATTGTCAGCGATTCTTTCACGAATACCGGCAAACAGGATGATTGCCAGAGCAAAACCGGCAGCACCACCAACTGCGTTCAGAACGGATTCGATGAAGTTGTAGCCCTTCTGCATATTTGTAACGGCTACACCCAATACTGCGCAGTTTGTTGTAATCAGGGGCAGGAATACACCCAGAGCCTGATACAGAGCAGGTGCAGATTTTTTCAGGAACATTTCTACGAACTGTACCAAAGATGCGATCAGCAGAATGAACGCAATGTTATACAGGAATGTAATGTTCAGAGGCACCAGAATCAGGTTGTATACCAACCATGCTGCTGCTGCTGCCAGAGCCATTACGAAGATTACAGCCATGCCCATGCCGGCTGCTGTATCTACCTTCTTGGAAACACCGAGGAAGGGGCAGATACCTAAGAACTGGGACATAACGTAGTTGTTTACGAAAATGCCAGCCAATACTAACAAAATCAGATTCATTTATTTTCCCCTCCTTCTTATGCTTTTTTGTTTCTGAAATGGTTCAGAATAGCCATCAGAATAGCCAGTGTGAAGAAACCACCGGGAGCCATAACGAACAGCAGTGTTCTAGGGAATGCTTCGGGCAGAACTGTTACGTCGAACAGTGTGCCGCTGCCGATGAATTCACGCACCAGACCCAGACAGCCCAGAGCGATGGTGAAACCAAGACCCATACCGATACCATCGAATGCGGAAGCAACGGGACCATTTTTGGAAGCGAATGCTTCGGCACGCGCCAGAATCAGACAGTTTACTACGATCAGTGGAATGTACAGACCCAGGGATGCGTTCAGTGCAGGCAGATAAGCCTTCAGCAGGAACTCGATGATTGTTACGAATGTAGCAATAACAACGATAAAGCAAGGGATACGTACTGTATCGGGGATTACCTTTCTCAGCAGAGAGATAAACAGGTTCGCAAAAATCAGTACTGCTGTTGTGGAAAGGCCCATGCCGATACCATTGATAGCGGAAGATGTAACCGCCAGAGTAGGACACATACCAATAACCTGAACGAATGTAGGGTTTTCATTGATAATGCCGTTTTTGATAATTTTAATAGGGTTAGCCATCAATAAGCACCTCCATTCGCTGCGACCCAATCAAGAGCTTCCTGCGCACCGACACAAACTGCTCTGGAAGTAATTGTTGCACTTGTGATGGGAACAATTTCGCCGCCATCCTTTGTTACGGAAACAGAACCGGACTTGCCTGTGAACTGTTCGTAGAAGGAAGGATCGGTTGCCTTTGCACCCAGACCTGCTGTTTCGGAGTGACCTGTTACACGCAGACCTGTGATTGTACCGTCAGCATCAATGCCAACCATTGTTTTTACAGCGCCGCCGAAACCGCCGGGCTCTGTTGTGATAACGAAACCGCCGTTATCGCCTTTGTATACTGCTGTGATTGTGCCTGTCAGATCAGCATCCAGCAGCTCGAAGGAGGATGCGTCGGGCATAACTGCCTGCATACCTTCATTCAGAGATTTTTCGTTCTGTGCAGCAATAGGAGCAGCGGTTACTTCGGATACAACACCCAGAATACCGGCTGCGATAGCGGAGATAAGCAACAGAACGATCGCGGGTTTAACTACTGCTTTAGAGTCCATGCTTATTTCGCCTCCTTTGTTTTAGGCAGTGCACCGAAGATTGTAGGTTCTGTGAATCTTTCAATCAGAGGTACACAGCAGTTCATAATCAAGATAGAGTAGGATACGCCTTCCGGATAACCGCCGAAAGTACGAATCAGGTAAGTCAAAAGACCTGCGCCGACAGCGAAGATAACCTGACCCTTAGGGGTTACGGGAGAAGAAGCGTAGTCAGTTGCCATGAAGATACCACCCAGCATAACGCCGCCGGCGAAGATTTCCTGCAAAGGCATACGCATGCCGTGTCTGCCGATTACTGCGAACAGAATGAATACGGTTGCGATGTAGATTACGGGAATCTTCCAGCTGATTACATGCTTGTACAGCAGGTAGATACCGCCGATAATCAGAGCGATTGCACAGGTTTCACCGATGGTACCGCCAACCTGACCGATTACCAACTGCTTCAGGGAAGCATCCAGTGCGCCGTTTTTCAGCTGTGCCAGGGGTGTTGCGTATGTAGCAGCATCTGCTGCAAGACCGTTGGGAACAACCCATGTGGTCATTTCTGTGGGGTAGGAAGCCAACAGGAACGCACGACCTGCCAGTGCAGGGTTGATGAAGTTCTGGCCCAGACCGCCAAACAGTTGTTTTGCAAAAATGATAGCAAATGCACTACCTACGATTGCAACCCATACGGGAGCAGATGCAGGAAGGTTCATTGCCAGTAACAGACCGGTTACAACTGCGGACAGGTCGTTGATTGTAACAGGTTTTTTTGTGATTTTTTCATACAGCCATTCAAAGAAAACAGCAGAAATGATTGCAGCTACAATCAGAATCAGTGCTCTCAGGCCGAAATAATAGATACCCGCTGCTGTTGCAGGAACCAGAGCGATGATAACATCACGCATAATGCTCTGGATGGATTCTTTGGAACGCACGTGAGGGGTACCGGATACTACAAAATTAGCCATGTTTTATTCTCCCCCTTCTTATTTCTTTTCCTCAGCGGCCTTTTTCTCAGCCTCTGCTTTTGCTCTTGCTGCTGCAGCGGCTGCTGCCTTCTTGCCTGCTTCGATTTTCTTTGTCGCTCTGATGGACTGCGCCAGCTGACGCTTCGCAGGACATTCGTAGGAACAAGAACCACATTCGATACAATCCAGACCGTGATGCTTTACAAAGCCTTCGCCGTCACCCTTGATTGCAAAGGCATTCAGCATGAAGGGCATCAGGCCCATAGGGCAATGCTCTACGCATTTACCGCAGCGGATGCAGTTTCTTTCTTCGGGAATGTATGCTTCGTCCTTTGTGAAGCAAAGCAGACCGGAGGTTGTCTTAACAGACGCAACATCCAAAGTATACAGTGTGGGACCCATCATAGGACCACCTGCAATCAGCTTTACGGGAGGGTTTTCTTCATTGAAACCGCCAATGGCATCTACCAGATCTCTCAGTGTCATACCGATTCTGATTTTGTAGTTGCCGGGGTTTTTGATACCCTTACCGGAAACGGTAACGATTCTTCTCATCAGAGGTCTGCCCTTGCAGATTGCTCTTTCGATTGCAACAACAGTATCTACGTTGTCTACGATACAGCCTGCGGATGCGGGCAGTGCGCCGGATTTTACTTCTCTCTTTGTGATAGCGTAAATCAGGTGTTTTTCGGAGCCCTGAGGGAATTTTGTTACCAGAGGCTGAACAGTGATGTTATCAATGCCCTCGCATGCCTTCTGCATGGAAGCGATTGCTTCGGGCTTGTTCATTTCGATACCGATTACGCCCTTTGCATTGGGATGCAGCTTCAGCATAATCTGTAAACCTCTTACGATTCTTTCGGGTTCTTCCAGCATCAGGCGGTAGTCACATGTGAGGTAGGGCTCACATTCAGCCGCATTGATGAGGATGTGATCGATGGGTGTGTCCTTGGGAGGGTTCAGTTTTACGTGTGTAGGGAAACCTGCACCACCCAGACCAACAACGCCGGCATTTTTGATTGCTGCCAAAATTTCGTCATTTGTCATGGTTGTGTAATCCTTACCTTCGTTGAGACCTTCGATCTCTTCCATTTTGCCGTCGTTCTTTACAACGATAGCCTTTACCATTGCACCACCGGGTACGAGCATAGGTCTGATGTCTACAACTTCGCCGGAAACGGAGGCGAAGATAGGAGAAGACATGAATGCGCCGGACTCAGCGATTTTCTGTCCTACCTTTACATGATCGCCAACGGCAACCAGTGGATCACAAGGAGCACCGATGTGCTGGCTCATAGGGTAGAACAACTCAGAGTTTTCTTTGGGCATAATCACCTTGATGGGCTGGTCTTTTGCCAGTTCTTTCCCATCAGGAGGATGTACACCACGTTTGAACGTTAAAGCTTGCATATTATCCCCCTCTGTTCAAATTTGTCGTGCGCCAGGGATGGCGCTGGTTTAAAGTTATACTTTTGTAAGAAAATAACTATAATATAACAGCAATATTTTAATACAAAAATAAGAATTTCTCAATAATTTTGCAGAAAAAAGGCGAAAAAACTTTTTTTCAAAAGAAATTTTCACCTGATTATTCCAGAAAAGAACCCTTCTTCCACAAAATAATGTCGAAATCTGATCTTTGCGTTATAATATTGCTGAGACATCCGCAAAACAAAAAATAATTTGTATGCGAATGAATCATCTCATATAGTTTACACTTATTATCTATAAAAGTAAATGTTAATTTATTACCATAATCTTGGCATATTTTCTCTGCTTTTTTAGGGATAATTAAACAAAATGGTGGGATTATATTAGATTTTATGATAAAATAAATGCAATCAAGCATCAAGAAAGGGGGATTTTTTTATGGAGCTGTCGCTTCAGGTACAGCAAAAACAGATTTTATCACAGAAAATGCAGCAGTCTGTGGAGATTTTGCAGATGAATGCCGTGACCCTTTCCGAATATATCCGAGAATTTGCGGAGGAGAACCCCCTTGTGGAATGGAATGAGGAAAAGGAACCCATGCAGCAGGAAAATACGGAGCTGCTGCAAAAGCTGGAATGGCTTGAGGAGGCGGATGAGCAGAACCGCAGCCTTTACCGCATGGAGCATGAGCAGGAGGAAAAGGAGCGCGAAACGAATGCCTTCGGCAGAAAAGAGGGGCAGAGTCTGCGCGAATTTCTCCTTTTTCAGATAAATATACAAAAAATTCCGGCAGGACATAAGGCTGTTCTGCGGTTTCTGGCGGAGAGTACTGCCGAAAGCGGCTATCTGGAAAAGGATGCCATCGAAATGATGATGGAAAAATATCCGATGAAAAAATCCACTGCCGCAAGAATTCTGGCGCAGTTTCAAGCCTTGGAGCCCTCCGGTGTGGGGGCAAGAAATTTGCAGGAGTGTCTGCTCATTCAGCTGAAGCAGAAAAACGCCTCTGCTCTTTCCATGAAGATCACAAGAAATTATCTGGATGAGCTGGCGAAAAACCGCCTTTCCTATATCGCGAAGGCAGAAAAGGTTTCCATGGAACGACTGATGCGTGCGCTGGAGGAAATTCGCTCCTGTCAGCCCAAGCCAGGCAGTGGCTTTGCGGGGGAGGGAAATGTGCAGTATGTTGTGCCGGATGTTCTGGTGGAGCGCAGGGGCGAGGAATTTATCGTTACTACAAATACAACCGTGATGCCCCGTCTTACCGTCAGCCACAGCTATGTGAAGCTGCTGCGCGAAAAAGCGGATGCACAGACGGAGGAATATATTGCAGAGCAGCTGAAGCGTGCCGAGTGGGCATTGCAGTGCATCAGCCGCAGAGAAAGCACCTTACAGCAGGTGGTGGAAGCCATCGTGGAAAAGCAGAGGGATTTCTTCTCAGAGCCGCAGGGGCAGCTTGTGCCTTTGCGTCTGGTGGATATTGCAGAGCAGCTCAATATCCATGAATCCACTGTCAGCCGTGCGGTCAAGGAAAAATATTTGCAGTGTGAACGCGGTGCGTTCCCGTTGCATACCTTCTTTTCCAAGGCAATGGCAAAGACGGAAGCGGCGGAAAATGTTTCTGCGGACAGCATCAAGAACCGCCTGCGTGCCATCATTGATGCGGAGGAAAAAACAAAACCCCTCAGTGATCGGGAACTGACGGAGCGCCTGACCGCGGAGGGCGTGCAGATTTGTCGCCGCACCGTTGCAAAGTACAGAGAAGCCATGGGCATTGCAGGGGCATCGGGCAGAAAGCGGTATGACGCAGAAAAGTAAAATGAGATTTTAACGATTTGGAGTATATTTAATATGGTAGAAATTTTTCAGCTACAGCTGCATAAATCAAGTGCCGTTCCTCTTTATCAGCAGCTGGCAGAGGGCATTGAGGGGATGATTACGGATGGTGTTCTGCTTGCCAACAGCAAGCTGCCGCCCATCCGCAAAACGGCGGAGCATTTCGGAGTGAATTCTGTTACGATTGTCAATGCGTATAAGCTGCTTGAGAAAAAGCAGCTGGTCTATTCGCGCGTGGGCAGCGGCACCTTTGTTTCGCCCCTGCCTGTGGAGCATATTCCGGAGCCTGTGGCAAGCCGCAATCTCCGTTCCTTTGAAAGTGGTCTTTCCATGGAAAATGCCATCAATTTTACAAGCACCTCTCTGCCGAATGAAATGTTCCCTGTGGATGCGTTTAAGGAGGCGTTCAATGCGGTGCTGGATAGGGAAAAGGGCGGAGCCTTCCGCTATATGGACAGCATGGGCTATGCCCCCCTGCGCGAGCAGCTTTGCCGTTATCTTATGAATTATGGCATCAAAACCTCTCCGGAAAACGTGCAGATTATCTCCGGCGCACAGCAGGGCATTGATATCATTTCAAAGGCAATGCTGCGCTATGGGGATGTTGTTTTTGTGGAAAAGCCCACGTTTTACGGTGCAGCGGGTGCATTTCTGTCCCGTGGGGGCAAGCTGATAGAGATTCCTCTGGAGGAGGATGGCATGGATATGGTCATTCTGGAAAATTTCCTCAAGCTGTATCATCCGCGTTTTATTTATATGATGGCATATTATCAGACCCCGACAGGCATCTCCTATTCCATGGAGAAAAAACGCCGCCTGCTTGAGCTGGCAGAAAAATACGATACCTATATCATCGAGGAGGACGATTTTTACGATTTCCATTATGATAAGGAGCCGATTGTTCCCCTGAAGGCGTTAGATTATAAAAATCGTGTCATTTATATCAAAAGCTTTTCCAAAATCCTCATGCCCGGTCTGCGCATGGGGCTGATTGTGTTGCCGAAGAAAATCCATCAGGCAGTCATGGAAGCAAAATATACGACAGATATTTCCACCTCCGGCTTTATCCAGAGAGCCTTGGAATATTATCTGCGCGAATTTGGCTGGGGGGAGCATGCCGCACAGGCAAGACGCTACGGCGGCGAGAAATACCGCAAAATGCTTTCCGCCGCAAGAAAATATCTCTCCGATGTGGCGAAATACGGACAGCCAAACGGCGGTGTCAGCCTTTGGGTGGAGCTGCCCGTTGGCGTGGGCGCAGAAGCGCTTTGCAGCCGTATGCTGGAAAAGAACGTCATTCTTACCCCCGGCAGTCAGTATGATATCAGCGGCGAGGAAAATCGCCATATCCGTCTCAGCTTCCTGAACCTCAGTGATGATAAGATAGAGGTTGGGCTGAAGCGCATCGGGGATATGATTCGCGCCATGCTGGAGGAAAAATTTCTTACACTGCCTTGACAAACGGATTTCAAGTGCCTATAATCAAATCATTATTAGAAAAACAGAAAAAAGTCAGGAAAAGAAGGAGTACATTTTGGTTCGGACTTTCAGAGAGAGGCAGCTTGGTGGGAAAGCCTCAGCAGCACAGAATGGAAGCAGTCTTTTCGGTTTCTCTTGTTTCGTCAAAGGAAACAGGCTCCGCAGTGGAATAAAAAAGTATATTGCGGCGTAAATCGGCGTTAACGATTTCGAGTGACGGCAGCAAAGCCGTAACTAGGGTGGTACCACGGTAAATTCGTCCCTGTTCTTCGGAACAGGGATTTTTTTCATTACCCAAAAAACAGGATTTTATTGTGGGAATTATATTTTTATCTTTTTAAGGAGGAAAAGCTATGAAAAATCTCGGTGTAAACGAAATCAGAGAGCTGTTTCTGCAGTTCTTTGAATCCAAAGACCATCTGCGTCTGAAATCCTTTTCCGTCGTTCCCCGTAACGACAAGAGCCTACTGTTGATTAACTCCGGTATGGCACCCATGAAGGCATACTTCACAGGGCAGGAAACACCCCCCAGTAAGCGTGTCACAACCTGTCAGAAATGTATCCGTACAGGGGATATTGATAATGTCGGCAAAACCGCGCGCCACGGCACATTTTTTGAAATGCTGGGCGATTTCTCCTTTGGCGATTATTTTAAGAACGAAATCATCCCTTGGTCCTGGGAGTTTGTTACCAAATGGCTGGAAATCCCTGAGGATAAGCTGTATGTCACCATCTATGAGGAGGATGACGAAACAGGCGAAATCTGGCATAAAAAGGTTGGTCTGCCTTGGGACAGAATCAAGAAGCTTGGCAAGGAGGATAACTTCTGGCAGCATGGTACAGGTCCCTGTGGTCCTTGTACGGAAATCTATTATGACCGCGGTCCCGAATATGGCTGCAACAGCCCTACCTGCGGCGTTGGCTGTGACTGCGACAGATACATGGAATTCTGGAATCTGGTTTTGACACAGTTCGATGCGCATGAGGACGGTACCTATACCGAGCTGGATCATAAAAACGTAGATACCGGCATGGGTCTGGAACGTATGGCAACCATCATGCAGGGCGTAGATTCCATTTTCGATGTGGATACCGTAAAATATATCCGCGATGCGGTTTGTCAGAAGGCAGGCGTGGAATATGGCAAGGAGCATAAGATTGATGTTTCCGTTCGTATCATTACAGACCATATCCGCTCCGTTACGATCATGACCGCAGACGGCGTTCTGCCCTCCAATGAAGGGCGCGGCTATGTATTGAGAAGACTGCTGCGTCGTGCGGCGCGTCATGGCAAGCTTTTGGGTATTCAGGGTGAATTCCTTGCAGAGCTTTCCAAGGCTGTTATCACCTGTAGCGGCGAAGCATATCCTGAGCTGGTGGATAAGCAGGATTATATCTTTAAGATTCTTTCCATCGAGGAGAACAGCTTCTATAAGACTATCGATAAGGGTATGGAAATCCTCAAGGAGGATATGGAGGAAATGAAAGCCGCAGGCGAAACCGTGATGAGCGGCGAAAAATCCTTCCGCCTGTATGATACCTATGGCTTCCCTGTTGATTTGACAAAGGAAATTCTGGAAGAAGCAGGCATGCGCGTGGATGAGGAGGCCTTTGCGAAGGAAATGCAGGCACAGAAGGATCGTGCGCGTAAGGCAAGAGGCGGCGAGGGCTACATGGGCGCAGCCGTAACCGTATACGATGAGCTGCCTACCGATCTGGAAACAAAATTCGCAGGCTATGATGTGGATACCGTAGTGGATGCAAAAATCGTTGCTCTGGTTGCAAACGATGCCGTTGCAGAAGGCGCGCAGGCAGAGGATTCCGTTGTGGTATTCCTTGACAGAACCCCCTTCTACGCAGAAAGCGGCGGTCAGGTTGGCGATCATGGTATCATCAAAACCGCAAACGGCGTTGTTAAGGTAACAAACTGCATGAAGGTAATCGGCGGCAAAATCGCGCATCAGGGCGTGGTAGAGGAAGGCTCCGTTACCGTTGGCGATATTGCCTGTGCAGAAATCGACAAAAAACACAGAATGGCTTCCGCAAGAAACCACTCCGCAACCCATCTGCTGCAGAAGGCATTGAGAACTGTTCTGGGGACACACGTTGAGCAGTCCGGCTCCTATGTCAGCGCAGACAGACTGCGTTTCGACTTCACCCATTTCACCGCTATGACACCGGATGAAATCAAAGAGGTGGAAAGACTGGTCAATGAAGCTATCTTCGCAAGCTATCCCATTGTTGCGGAGGAAATGAGCATTGATGCGGCAAGAGAGAAGGGCGCAATGGCGCTCTTTGGCGAGAAATACGGCGATATCGTGCGCGTGGTTGATATGGGCGGCTACAGCGTTGAGCTTTGCGGCGGCGCACATCTGAAAAATACGGCACAGGTTGGTTCCTTTAAAATTGTTTCCGAAAACGGCGTTGCCGCAGGTGTCAGACGTATCGAAGCGCTGACAGGCGAAGGCGCACTCCTGCATTATCAGGCGCAGGAGGATGAGGTGCGTACACTGGCACAGATGGTGAAAACCTCTCCCGATAAGCTGGTGGCAAGAGTGGAACAGCTCTTGGCAGAGCAGAAGGAACTTTCCAAGGAGCTGGAAAAGCTGAAAGCAAAAATGGCAGGCGGCGCTGCGGATGAAATGCTGAGCAAGAAGGTTGATATCAATGGCGTGGCAGTGCTTGCGGCAGAGGTCAAGGATATGGATGCCAACGCAATGCGTACCCTTGGTGATCAGCTGAAAAATAAGCTTGGCAGCGGCGTAATCGTTCTGGCAGGCGCGGCAGGCGGCAAAGTAAGCCTGATGGCAATGGCAACCGATGATGCTGTGAAGAAGGGCGCACATGCAGGCAATATCATCAAGGCGGCAGCAGCAGTCTGCGGCGGTGGCGGCGGCGGTCGTCCCAATATGGCGCAGGCAGGCGGCAAGGACGCATCCAAGATTGCCGATGCACTGGAAAAAGCAAAGGAAATCGTTGCAGAACAGATGAAGTAAGTTAAAAATAGAATGTATATAAAGAAAGGGTATCTCCGAGAGGAGATACCCTTTTTTGCGTCTGCACAGAAGGCTTTATGCGCTGCGGATGAAGCGTAGCGGCTTTTGTCGAAACTTTCTTTTCGTCCTCGCCCCGTTTTGACAAAAAAAGCGGTTCTGTTTGTTTAGAATGGGCGTATGGAGGGAAGCAGTATGGAAAAGACAGAAATCACATTGGAATATACGGAACAAACACCGCGCTTCGGCAAAATGCTCCTGCCGAAAAAGGAGCCGAAAAAGCCGTTTCCGTGGAAGACCCTGCTGCAGGGCGGCGGCTTCTGCCTGATGGGGCTGTTCTGGGGCAGGATTGAGCTGATGGGACTGCTGCGCCCGATGGGGCTTGCCTATCTTTCCGCCTTTTTCGGGGAGGGGTGGCTCTTTGGGGCGGTCTGGCTTGCGGTCGGGCTGGGGGCATTTTCTCATGCACCGCTGAAAACAGGTGCAGGGCTTGCGGCGGCGCTTGCCATTCAGCTTACGTTGGGGCGTTTTCTGGAACGGCAGGAAATGGGAAAGAAGGCCCTTCTCGGCACCTTTGCTTCGGTGCTGGCAGGTATCTTTTTTGCCGTCAGCCGACAGGGTCTGGGGTTCTATTTTGCCATTGCCGCTGTGGAGGGCGCGTTGACGCTCGGCATCAGCTATCTGCTGCAGAAGGGCGTGGTGCTTCTGTTGGAGCATGGGAAAGCCGTGATTCCCTCCAGAGAGGAAATGCTTTCGCTCCTGCTTCTGGCAGGGGGCGTTCTGGCAGGGCTTGCGTCCCTGCAAAACCGCCCGATCGGCGCATTTTTGCTGCCGATGGCATCTGCGTTTTTTCTGCTTCTTGCCGCAAGGCAGGAGGGGATCGGCGGCGGTGCGGCTGCCGGTGTGTTTCTGGGGCTTCTGCTGCTGCTTTCCGGCGGTGCCAAGCTGCCTCTTTTCGCTGCCCTCGCTTTAGGGGGAATGTTGGCGGGCTGCATGAGAGATCTGGGCAGGTTGGCCTCTGCCCTTGCAATGCTGCTAGCCCCCTGCATTTTTCTGTTTTACATAGATATGACGTTGCTGAACCCGATTTGGATAGGAGGATTGATAAGCGGGGCGCTGCTGTTTTCCCTGTTCCCCAAGGCTTTGCTGGAAAAATACGGCGGTCTGCGGGAAACGGAAGGCCCCCAAGACAGGTATACAAAAATGAAGGAGCTGACGGAGGAGAAGCTTCTGGGCGTATCCGCGGCATTTGATGCTTTGGCGAAAACCTTTGTTCGGGAGGGGGAACGAAAGGACAGAGGCGAGATTGCAAGGCTGGTTGATACCATTGCGGGAAAGGCTTGTCAGGACTGCGGTTTGGCGCATTTCTGCTGGGAGGAGGATTTATACAAAACCTATGGCATGACCTTTGCCGCACTTTCTCACTGCGACAGTCTGGGGCGGTTTCGGGCATCCGATTTGCCGCAGGAATTTGCGGACACCTGTCCAAGAGTGGACACCCTTGTGGACACCATAAATGAGGTGTATGGACTGTACAGAAGGGACTGCTTATGGACAAGCCGCCTGAGGGAGTGCCGCGAGCTGGTCGGACAACAGCTTCTGGCGGTGGGAGAAATTATGGAATCCCTTTCGGGGCAGATGGAGCTGAACTGTATTTTTCTGGAAGGTGCAGAAAAGGAGCTGCGCCATGCGCTGAAAAAGCAGGGGCTTTCCCCGAAGGAGGTCATCATTACAGAGGAAAAGGCTCATCGGCGCAAGCAGGTGAGGGTGGTTTTGCCTGCCTGCGGCGGAAAGGGCAGCTGCAAGGATAAGGTTTTGCCACTGGTCAGAAAAACGATGGGCTGCCCCATGGTTTTGCTGGAGGAGGGCACCTGCTCGGTGGATGCGAAGGGGAGGGAATGCAGCCTGCTGTTTCGGGAGGCACCTGCCTTTTCCCTCACGACGGCGGCGGTTTATGCCCCTGCGGAGGAAGGAAGGCCGACAGGAGATGCGGCGGCATTTCTGGAAACGGAACGGGGCAACGCCCTGCTTGCTCTTTCCGATGGCATGGGGACGGGAGAGCAGGCGGCGAAGGAAAGCCGCATTGCCATTGAGCTTCTGGAGCAATTCACGGAGGCAGGCTTTGACCGCGCGCTTGCGGTGCGGATGATCAATTCTGCGCTTCTGCTGCGCAGGGGAGAGGAGGCCTATGCGACCCTCGATATCTGCCATGTGAACCTGTTTGACGGGCATGCCGAATTCATCAAGCTGGGCGCGGTGGCATCGTTTATCTGGCGGAGAGACCGCATCATCTCTCTGCGTGCGGTGACGCTGCCTGCGGGCATCCTCAAGCAGGTAGAGCCGGAGAAAAATGAAATGCGCCTCAAGGATGGGGACATGATTCTGATGGTGACGGACGGGATTACCGATGCCCTCGGCGGCGAGGAGCAGACGGGCGCATGGCTCAAGGCGAAGCTGACCGCCTTCCCGATGTCAAACCCGCAGGACGCGGCGGAATATATTTTGCAGGAGGCAAAAAAGGAGCGCAGGGACGGCAGGCGGGACGATATGACCGTTCTTGCCGGACGATTCTGGCAGAAGCAGGTATGAATTGAGACTACGTTTGGGTTGTCTTTTTTTCCGCAATCGTGTAGAGTAATGGGAAAGAGGAATTTTCGGGGAAAAAGAGGATTCCGAGAAGGAGACGAACATGCGGAAAAAGGTACGAAACACACTGCGACAATTTCAGATGGTGCCGAAGGGCGCAAGGCTTGTGATTGGGCTTTCGGGTGGAGCGGATTCTGTTGCACTGCTCCACGTTCTGCACAGCCTGCAAAAGGAATTTGCATGGGATTCCCTCACCGCGGTACATATCCACCATGGCCTGCGCGGAGCAGCGGCAGACGAGGACGCTCGTTTTGCGGAAGGCTTCTGCGCCGATTTGGGGATTCCCTGTATCGTAAAGCACTATGACGTGCGTGCGGAGGCGAAGGCGCGTGGGCTTGGCGAGGAAGAAACGGGGCGGCTTCTGCGCTATGCCGCCTTTCGGCAGGCGGCAGGCGAGGATGGCTGCATTGCCGTGGCGCACCACCGAAGGGATCAGGCGGAAACCGTTCTGATGCGGCTTTGCAGAGGGACAGGACTGAAGGGGCTTGCAGGTATGGCACCCGTCAGAGAGAATATCTGCCGCCCCCTGCTGTTCTGCGACCGAGAGGAAATCGAGGACTATTGCAGGGAAAACGGACTGGAGTGGCGAGAGGATGCCACAAACCGAGAGGAAGCCTATACTCGAAATAAGCTGCGGCTGCGCGTTCTGCCGATTCTGGAGGAAATCAATCCGCAGGCGGTGGCGCATATTGCAAAAACGGCTTCTCTTTTGGCAGAGGAGGAGGATTTTCTGGAGCAGCAGACGGCACTTTTTTGGAAGGAGGTACAGCTGCCCTCCTTGCCTGAGGAGGTTTCTCTTTCCATAGAAGGGCTAAATGCGCTTCATCCTGCCATGCGGCGGCGCATCCTGCGGCAGACGGTGGGGCAGTTTCAGAAAAAGGATATTTCCGCAAAGCAGCTTGCGGCGTTAGAGGATTTACTTCGGAAGGAAAGCGGGAAACAGCTTGATTTTCCCGAAGGACTGCGTGCAGAAAACCGATATGGCACACTGGTGCTTTCCCGAAGGGCGGCAGATGCGCCAAGGGGGTTCTGCTATGCCCTGCCATTGGAGGAGGAAATCTTCATTCCCGAAGCAGGCATTGCCGTTTTGGTCTCTCTGGATGAAAAAAAAGTTGAAATTTCTGCCGAAACCTGTACGAATGTATTTGATTATGATAAAATAGAGCATACACTTTTCTGCCGCACGCGCAGGCAGGGGGATATGATTCCTCTGCGAAGGGGCAGGAAAAAAATCAAGGAGCTGTTCATTGATGCAAAGATTCCCAGAGCCGAACGGGAGCGATATCCCTTATTTGTGGCAGGGGATACGGTGATTTGGGTGCCGAGGCTGAAGGAAGCCTTTGGTGCGGAGGAACAGACCGACCGAAAAGTATGGATTCAAATACGGAGGGTACAGGAATGAAAGAGAGAATCGAGGTATTGCTTTCTGCGGAACAGATTGACCGGAGAATGGCAGAGCTGGCAGATGAATTATATCAGGAGTTTGGAGATGAGCAGGTGGAGCTGGTTTGTGCGCTGAAGGGCGCAGTTGTGACCATCGTGGATCTGGCAAAGAAAATGAAGATGCCCGTCACCATGAATTTCATGAGCGTTTCCAGCTATGGCAACAGTACGGAAAGCTCCGGCAATATCAATATCAAGATGGATCTGGATGCGGATATTACAGGCAAGAACGTGCTGATTGTGGAGGATATCATTGACACCGGCAGAACACTGAAAAAGCTGAAGGAGCTTCTTATCAGCAGAAACCCCAAAAAGCTGAAGCTGGTGACACTGCTGGATAAGCCTGACCGCCGCGTGGTGGATATCAAGGCGGACTATACAGGCTTTACGATTCCCGATGCCTTCGTGGTGGGGTATGGTCTGGATTATGCCCAGAAATATAGAAATCTGCCTTATGTAGGCGTGCTGCATTTTGAGGAATAACTAAAAAAAGCCATTTTCTATCGAAACGGTGGAAAATGGCTTTTTCTTTTGGAGGGGGATATGATAAAATGGAAGAAAAAGGGGGCGGATGCGTATGCTGACAATTTTGAACAGGAGAGAATTGCTAGTTACCCTGAGTATGGAACGGCAGGCAGAGGTGCGCAGGATTCTGGCTGAAAACGGAATTGATTATACGATAAAAACAACAAATATGCAGGGCGGAATGCAGAAGGCGAATATGTGGAGTGCAGGATTTAACCAGAGCTTTGCATGGGAGTATAAAATTTATGTGCATAAGAAGGATCTGGAATATGCACTGCATCTGATTCGATGAAGTGCGGAGAAAAAATGTTGATTCGATTGGAAGTTGCAGACAAGTATAGCCGCGCCGCTTTTTCCAAACCCTTCCCCACAGTGCCGGAAACGGCAGGGAGAAAGGCGGCGCAGGTGCGCCTGAAAGGAACAATAAATCGGGATTTCAGAACCAATGGTTAGCAGTGCTTCGCACTGATTGGGCGCAGTCGCGCCAAAATAGAATGGTTAGCCAACATTAGCGGTTCGCCAGTTTAGAGCTTTTACGGCAAAACAAAGCATTCCATCCTTACTTTTTATGCTAAAAAGTAACAAAAACTTGGAACCCGTTTCGTAATGGGTTCCAAACCTCCGCAGACGAGGAAAGGGACACAAGGTTTCCCTTTCCAAACCCTTCCCCACAGTGCCGGAAACGGCAGGAAGAAAGGCGGCGCAGGTGCGCCTGAAAGGAACAACAAATCGGGATTTATAAAGGAGAATATTGATGAAACTATTTTTATGTTCGCACTTTTCAAGTGTGGGAAGTCTGATAAAGGAAGAAATTGAAAATAAGAAAGTCGCATTTATTCCAACAGCTTCACTGCGTGAAGGCTACACCGGTTATGTCGGCCCGGCTCGAAAATTATTCAAAAAGTTGGGAGCAATCGTAACTGAAATTGATATTTCAACGGAGGCTTATTCAACGATACAGTCTGTTTTTGAAGAAGCAGATGTGATATATTTTACCGGCGGAAATTCTTTCTTTCTTATGGATCAGCTCCGTAAAACGGGAACTGATGGGCTACTGAAAAAGGAATTGGCAAATGGAAAAGTGATGATCGGCGAGTCGGCAGGCGCAATTATATGCGCTCCAAGCATCCAATATATCGAGCAAATGGATGAAAAGCCAGAGGACTACTCACAAGAAGATGATGCAGGGCTTGATTTGATTGATTTCTATGTTCTTCCGCATTATCTTACAGCACCATTTAAGAAAGTTACCGAGAAAATAATGACTGAGTTTTCGGATTTGAATCTATGCCCGATTAACAATCGTCAGGGAATTGTAATTGATGGTGAAGGTTCAAAGGTTATTTGCAAAGACTAATTTGAAAATTCCAGTTGATATTCCACTTATTTTAGGAAATTTAATAACTATTATATTTGATTATCAAATTCTTCGCAAACCCTTGAAAACACTAAGTTTGTAGCAAGTGTACTTTCCCTTACTCTTTCCCTTGTGTTACATTCTCCCATTAGCTTTCATGAACCTTAATATGGGAAAAATTAAGGGAAAGAAAATTTCATAACACAGTATAACATATAACAATAACAACATGGTGAACTGATTGAAATGTTTTCGATATTTAACTCTATAACTGATTATTAAAAAAATGGAGATAAGATACGATGAGAACAATATTTGCAGAATACAATCCACACAGAAACAGCATTGATGTTTATACCAATGCCGGTTATATGCTCCGCATTGACTGTTGGGAAGCTGAGAAGAACTTAAAAACCACTCCTGGATCAGACTGCGCATTAAATACACTTGCTATTGATGAGCCACTTGAATATGTACGATTATATCTTGATGGTAATATGCAAATGTGGGTAGATGCAGAAGATTCTTTGGAATTGTAAACCACAAGTAGCCTGTATGCTTTATTTTACATACAGGCTACTTAATCAAAATCACCATAATTGATCAAGCAAGTTTTTTTAATATACCTCGGAGTCATTTTCGGTCGATCTTTCATCGCTAATAAAATTTCTCTGAAGTGATAGCAGATAACAGATTGGCAGGTTTTTCTAAAAAATAATCTGCTTTTATGTGCTTATTATGACTGCCCCATACTGCTAAAGCAAAATCAATTCCCGCATTTTCCGCACATTTACTGTCATATTTGCTATCTCCGATATAAAGTACTTTCCTATGGTCTGTTTTTGATAATTCCACATATTTCAAAATCGGTGCGGCATTGGGTTTATGTTCCTGTGTATCGTCTGCACATATGATTGTTTTGAAATAATGACTGATACCAAACGGACAAAAATCATGTGTAAATTCTTCCCTTGTCTTTGATGTGACAATCCCCATTTCATAATCCAGACTTAGAAGATTTTTCAATAATTCAACGATTCCGTCAAATACTTTAATGTTATTTGTATAGTTACGCATATTTTTATCCCATAATTCTATCGCATAGGAAGTGTCTTTTATCGCAAGTTTTTTCAAAGCGTCTGTTCCTGTAATCCCTAACGCAAATCTTAGTTCAGAACATGGTATCTCTCTCCCGGACAATCCCTTTATAGTTTCCTGTAAAGAATGTAATACAGCATATTCCGTATCAATCAGAGTGCCGTCAATGTCAAAAACGATATGCTTATACTTCATGCTGCCACCTTTCCCTGTCTGTATCAAAATAACGTATCACCCTGCATGGATTTCCTACTGCAACACAATTAGGCGGGATAGGGAGGGTAACTACACTTCCAGCCCCTATCACGCTGTTTTTTCCTATAGTGACTCCGGGCAGAAGAATACAGCCGCCGCCAATCCAGACATTACTTTCTATTTCTATCGGACGTGCATAGGTTCTAAAAAATGTTGTCTGACGTTCCCTCCAATCCGGCACAAACCTTTCCTGTGGTAAGACAGGGTGTGAAGATGTATAAATCTGCACATTTGACGCAATCAATACCCTGTCGCCAATTCGGATAGTTTTGTTATCCACAAAGGTACAATTCATATTGACGATCACATCATTTCCCAAAAAAATATTTTTTCCATAGTCGCAATGAAAAGGCGTGTCGATTGCCACATTTTCCCCTATTCCGCCCAACAGCTCCCGAAGAATGGAAGTGCGTTTTTCTGTATCTCCATAATCAGAAAAATAATATTTCCGTGTTAATTCCCTTGTGCGGGCAATCTGCTTTAACGTATCGCTGTCCGCTGTTTCCAAAAAATCACTGGATTCGTAATACACAATATCCCCCCTTAACGAAAACTGTTTTCCATAACGCCCGGAAGCAGGGCATAGATAGAACAGCCAATCTGATCCTCAAACCGTTCTTTAATCTCTAAAATCTTTTTCCATCTGTCTATTGTCGCTGGGTGAACGCCGTATCGCATTGTCACGTCTACAAATCTCTTTTCCAAAAGACAGAACCCCGAAGGCATAGCCAATGCGTCACATAACTGTACAAGACGGTCATAATCATCATATACCGCATTTGCAACAAAGTCTTTCATAAACAGGTAATCCTCATCACTGACATCAAACTCTCCGATAGATGTGGCAATATCCTGTATCATAAATGCGTGGGATATACATATTTGTGCGGCTTTTCCCCACCCACGCTCCATACAGTAACGATAGCCGTCTATCAGATGCCTTTCCGAACTCACTCCGGCATAGCGGCCAATATCATGCAATAACCCGAAAATATATGCCTGTTCAGAAGATAAATCTTTACAATGTGATGCAATGTTTTTACAGGCTTCGGCTACAAACCGGGAATGATCTGCCCATGCTCCCGGATTGGATTCTGACGCTTCCCTTAATGCCAATTCTGCGGTTTGAAGGTTCAACTCCATTTTTAACTCCTTTCAAAAGGGCGGGGCTGGAAGATAAACTGTCCAGCCCCTTTATGATGAAATATTTACAGATAAATCAGCAATCCCCGGCATAGTACGAAACAATGTTCATATAGTCCGTTGGATTCGGAACTTCTAAAACAAGCCGCAAACAGTTTTTGTTTTGGGAGTATTGCCGCCACAAACTGCCCTGTATCTTTTCTTCCCCATTGATGTTTTGTTTTTTACCATCCGGGCAGAGCATATTTACTTTGCCGGAACAGCTATTGACCGTATCTAAAAAATTTTTCATGTTCAGAATGTTCAGTTTTACCACTTTGCATTCACCTCCTGTAAATGACGGATTTACTTTACAGGTATCATTATAATGCAAAAGGAATAGAAAAAATATTTCTTTTCTGCCCTTATCTATCACTATTCTGCCATTTTCTCCGATATTCTGTGGGTGAACAATGTGTGTATTCTCGAAAAACCTTTCCAAAATAACTGCTACTCCCCAAACCGCACTCATGGCTGATAACGGTAACTGTTTCCTGACCCTTTGCTAGCATCTGACAGGCAGCTTGCAGACGGTAAGCCTTTATATACTCTACGGGTGTCATGTGCAGACAGTCATGGAACACTCTATAACACTCCCTTTCGCTTAGGTATGCTGCTGCCGCAAGTTCCGGGATAGAGATTTTCTCTCTGTAATGTTCGTGAATATATATCATCATCAGCTTTATTTTATCGTTGCTTTTATTATGTTCCCCCTTTTTTTCACGCATAGGACGGGATAGTTCAAAAAGCATGAGCCATATTTCTGTTAGGGTTTCCCGCAGTTTTATTTCATATCCAAATTCATCACTGGATAAACGAAATGAAGCGGCAAGCAGTTTCAAAATCCTTTCTTCTTCTGCATTGCCTGGAAAAAGCGGAATTACCTCAATCTGTGGGGCTGTTATGATAGGCGCAATATATTTTTGTTCAATCCTGCTTCCCTGTTCCCCGGCAAGTAGGGAAACATCGAAAATATGAAGTAGCTGTATATTCTTTTCTTTCTGTGATATTGCTTTTGTCATATGGAGTACATTGGAATTTACTATGCCGCCGCTTCCAGCCGGAAACAACAGTTTTCCTCCCGGCGTATCATATTCAACGCTACCACTTTCCATATAAAAAAGTTCCACTGTCTTGTGCCAGTGCCACGGTACATAATGTCCGATATACTTGTCAAGTTCTGCCCTTGAAGCGATATAGGGAAAATCTTTTTCAAAACCGGGAAGCAGTTCTTCCTTGCTTCCAGTATAAAATTCAATGCTATGGATATTTTTCATGTCTGTTCACCTGCACATCTGCGATTTTGTATCTGCTTTATGGATTAAATATACTAGAATAGCTCGGTAATTGTCAATCAATCAAAACAGATTCATTTGGAAGATTATAAAAAATAGTGTTAAAAATCAAAGAACAGTTTTCACAGACTCTAAAAATCTGGATAACTAAAAATAAGTATATTTGTTTTGTGAAAAACAGGCAGTTTTACCTGCCCATTTTACTTTAAAAATATCCTCGTTTTCCTCGCCAGTTTTTCACATAACATCGGATTCCGATATAAACCGCATGTACCAGAAGTAGCAACATAATGAGGTTTATCGGAATAATTGATTTTATCCATTTTCCGAAATAGATTATGATAGCTGTACTCATTATCACCACCATGATGCTGATAATATCCCAGCAATATTTCCGGTAGATTTTCCCCACCTGATAGCCAGTCCCGATTATCAGCAATCCCGTTATGATAAATAAAATTCCCATAACAATACTTACAATCAGCCAGTACACAATCCCTGAAATGATACTATTTGAAATTCCACTGCTTAACTGTCCGAAAGAATCTGCACCTGCAACAAATTTTTGAAACAGGCTTAAGATTCCTTTAGCAAACATACTGAAAAAGCTAATACAGTCACTAAAGAAAACTGGAGAAAGGATAGCAGTGAATAGTGTAATGGCTATACTGTACCATGCCAGCAGAAACAGGATACTTTCATAACCAGCCGTCATATTTTTATATTTTTTCTCTAACTGAATTTTACGGTTATCGCATTTTTCTTTTGCTTTTTGGTAAGCAGTGCGGTCACAGTTATCGCATTTCTCATAGGGCACTTTTTTCTCAACAGCTACCTCTGTTGTCTTTTGGTGTGTCTGTGCATAGCGTTTTGCCTGTTCCGCTTTTTCATACCTAAATTTCCATGCCACGACTTCTGCGTCGGCTCTTTTCCTGCTGTCTGTCTCGTTGGCTAATTGTTCTTCTATTTTCCTCAATCTTGTCCGCAATGCTTCGATATTCTCGACTCTGTTTTCGCTGTTCAATTTCTCGTTCAAGGTCAGCGATCTGTTTAGCTGCCTGTTCAGTTCCATAATCATCTGGTCTTTCTGATCCAGTTCGTCCTGCATCTGTTCTGTCATCTGTAGAAGTTCTTCCACTTGACCGACGTTCTCTAAGTTTACGCATTCTCGCATCTATATCCCTCACTTTCTCTATCTGCTGTTTAAGGTCAGTAATTCTCTGCTCTGTTTCAGCAATAAGCTGTTCTCGTTGTTCAGCTTCTGCGTTAATTCCTGCCATTGCTGATTCTCGGTTTCCAACTGTTCGATTCTGTTTTTCTGCTGTTCGATCTGGGAAAGCAGTTCTTCTGTATCTGGCAAAAGATTCAGCAGTCCGGATAACTCGCTGCTTAATATCTGCAAACTCTGGTTCTGCTCCTGAAAGGACAGAAGCTGTCTGTCTTTTTCCTGTAATTCCTGTACCATCTCTGCCATAAGGTTCTGCTGTTCCTCGATCTGGTTTATCATTGATTCCATCATGGGAATGACTTCCCGGCTTTCTTCTAATGTCATTTAATCGCTCCTTCCATAATGATAATGCACCTGATACTTTTCCAAAGGTGTCCAGTATCTTTTGCAATAACGTGTTTTGCTGTTTTATGATTTGATTTTCCGCTACTTTCCACGAACCTTTTATTTCCTGCCCGGCAAGAAATTTTTGTTCAATCTTTCTTGCGTCAGCACCTTCATGGATGGTAGGAATCTGGAGTTTTCCCTGTTTTTCATAAGAACGGTGATCAACCTGATTATGCAAAGGAAGATGTTCATTACACACCTTTGCCCACTCACTCCGCCACAGCTCACAATTTTTTGGATTGTTCCATCCGTTAGCATCGGTCAGCACCCGTTTCCATTGCAGGCGGTTTCTTGCACCCATCTT
>NZ_WQPP01000022.1:0-5601 GCF_018785345.1 Clostridium sp. MCC345 | reverse complement strand
AAAGGTCCTCCTAATGATATTTATTGTATCATAGAAGAACCTTCTAAACATTATTTTACAGAAAAAGTCTCACATACCCGGTTTGGGCTTCCAATTATCACAGCAATCATTGTAGCTGCTGTTGTAATAGCTTACTTTATCCAAACCATATCAGCAGAAATTTCAGCCTATATTGGGTTTAGTACATTGATGTTACAAATAGGGGCAACAATGGGGATTTTGGTAATTTTATTGATTTGTTACTTCATAAGTACATGGATTATTTTTAGGCGCTCTGTTAATCCATAGAAAATATGTAATTATTGCATTTCGCACATTCTTTAAAGAGGGATAGCACTCTTAATGAACACTATCCCTCTTTCACTTAATAAAGTTCTAATGAATCTTCTGCATCCACCCACATCTGTAAATTGCCCTCAAGATATAATCTTGCATATTCCAAAGGCTCATCCACAGCTAATGAAGTAAGTGCACATTCTGATCCATATGTGGTTTTTAAATCTTTTTCAGCTTCCCAGCAGTCAATGCGAAGCATATATCCAGCACTTGTGTAAACATCAATACTATCGTGATTTATGTTGTATTCTGCATAAATTGTTCTCATCGTATCTTATCTCCATTTTCTTTTGATAATCAGTTATAGAGTTAAATATCGAAAACATTTCAATCAGTTCACCATGTCGTTATTGTTATATGTTATACTGTGTTATGAAATTTTCTTTCCCTTAATTTTTCCCATATTAAGGTTCATGAAAGCTAATGGGAGAATGTAACACAAGGGAAAGAGTAAGGGGAAGTACACTTGCTACAAACTTAGTATTTTCAAGGGTTTGCGAAGAATTTGATAATCAAATATAACAGTTATTAAATTTCCTAAAATATGTGAAATATCAACTGAGATTTATTGAATTACCTCTACAATTTGTTTTAGCGAATCATAATCAACAAAATCTACTTTTGTGTTATAGGTTTCTATCAGTGCCTTATCTTCTTGCGTAAGGCTTTCAACTGGCTTGTTTTTAAGAGAATGATATAACATTTTCATCATAGTCTTGTGCTTGAAATTCAATTTACTGTAGTCTATACCACCTCTTAAGTGAAAGATTAAAGAGTTTTTATAAATATCTTTTTCAAGTTGTTTTTCAAGGGAGGCTTTAATGTTATTAGTATTTTCTTTATTATTTACATCTGCAAGCCCTACAGTAACCAGAATCGTTTTGATATTGCTATTTTTCAATAGTCTAAATGTGTTTTTTAATCCTTTTACACCACCTGCATACAACCCCCCAAAATAAATTATCTGCTCGTAATCCTTTATATCCTTTATGTTTTCATAACTTATGCAAGGAATTTCTGTTATCTCTGAAAGTTTTGTAGCGTATGCTTTTGCTGTTCCATATTGACTACCATATATAATTAAACTTTTCATAATTCTTTATACCTCTACAACTTCCAATTTGTCGCTTTCTTCATACTCATATTATAACAGTTCCATATATCCACCACAATAAAAATCAGCATACCCTTTAAATATTTTCTGCATTGAAAATGCACACTTTTCCTTTCTTCCTCTTGATTACCAATCACAGAAAAGAAAAAGCCCTGTCAAGAGCCTTGCCACCATTGGTGGTGCTTTGCACTCTTTACTGGGCTTTTTGTTTGCTGTATCTTCCATGCAAGAGGAAATTAAAAACCTCTGTTCCATTTCGCCTTTAGATAATCTTCATAATCTCCCTCATTAAAGTCTACTTGTGGAGAAGTATTAGGAATGTTTTTTCTGTTGTCAATATCTGCAAGTTGACGGAATATCCAATCATCATAAGGGTTGTGATATTTGTATTCTTTTGGTTGTTCTCTGTATCGGTCTAACCCTCGCATTTCCTTGTGTACTTTCATCATACGTTCTATTTTTTGACGCTGTATTAACTGTTTGATTTCCATAAGTTCTTCAATTTCTACAACCTCATTAGAAAGATAATTGCTGATGTATCTAATCAATATGGTTTCCATGTAGAATTTGTATTCGTTTTCATTATCAAAGAATTCATTTTCAGACAGATAATCTAAGGAAACATTGAAGTCCTGTTCCCGTTTGATAATATCCATAATATATGGCTCGGTATGGTCGATATACTTCCATTCTCCCGACAATAATTCATTGGGCGTTACACCCAGCACGTCCATTATCTTTTCCAGCGTATCAAAGGTAGGATAATTCACACCACGTTCAATCTTGGAAAGGCTCTGCATATTGATACCGATTTTGTCCGCAAGTTCCTGTTGTTTCATTCCTCTGTGTTTTCTTATGGTCTGTATGTTTTCTCCTAAGAAACTGATTTTCTTTTCATAATGCTCCATAACTTAGTATAACCGCTCCTTTCGTTGCTTCTCTTGGTATTTATAAGCATATCATACTTAATATATATCCAAAAGTCAACAAAAACTTCTTGACAAGTAATTCTAATGGCGTTATTATCGTATCAGATGGAGTGATTAAGCACGCTAGGGTCAATCACACGCTTGAGTAAGCATAGAGAAGATATATTTTCATTTTGATAGCATGAATAAGCATGGACTGTCAGACCGAAAATAGTGGTTTCCAAAAGGGGCTGGCTGGACGGGGCACGTCCCCCAGACGTGTTCGGACAGACAGTTCCTTTTGGAAAGGGAACGCCTTTAGGCGTTCGTAAAGGGCGTATATGTAACACCGCCCTGCGTATACATGTCATAGTACCTAGAAACTGTGATAAATAAAGGAAAAAATGCAATTTATACCCCGCAAAAAATCGGGGCATACGAAAGGAGTAATGAAGTATCGCAACACACGAAAATTTATCCGTTAAGATTGATTACATCAGCATTGTATTTGAAACCGCAACCGCAGAAGATGTCATCATGCACATTTTAGGTTTACCGACTGACATTTTCAATGTCTATCCGGCAAGCGTTAAATTCAAGACTTATCAAGCACGCTGGCAGATTGGAGATATTTATGTATCGGGGGACGCAAGAAAGACAGAGGACAACCCACAAGGGTTAGGCTGTTATCTTGTTATGACCGGCAGAGGTTGTGATGATATTTTCCGTATTCTCGACAGTAGGAATTATACCTTTGGGGATATGTTCAAACATTGTGAGCGAAGATACGGACTGGATAATTTCCATTTCACAAGGCTTGATATTGCCATTGATGATAAGAACGAAAAGCCATTCTTTACCATAGAGCAGATAAAGAAGAAATGTGAAAAAGAGGAATTTATCTCGAATAGTGAGGGCTACCACTTTGATGAAAGCAAGTTTGATGATTTCGACACCGCAAAGACTGTTTATATCGGTGCTGGTAAATCGGGATTGTCTTACCGCTTTTATGACAAGGATAAGGAAGTATGTTCAAAACATAATAAGACACTTAATGAAGTCGGCAGTTGGAAACGGACAGAAATGCAACTGCGTGATGATAAGGCTCATGTCTTTGCCATGACATTCAAAGACAGACCGCTGGAACTTGGGAAACTGGCTTTCGGGTTATTGGCAAACAACCTACGCTTTGTCGTGCCAAACAGAAATGAAAGTAATAAAAGCAGATGGAAAACGTGTCGGTTTTGGGAACGCTTTTTAGGGGCTGTGGAAGTCTTGAAACTGCAAGTACCAAAACAGCAAAATTCCCTTGAGGAAACACAGCAATGGCTCACAGAGGGTGGTGTGATTTCCGCTGTCAAAAGTTTTTATTTCTTGGAAGAACATGACGCATTAGGTGGACTGGAACGGGTGGGAACTATGCTTGATAAGGCAAGATACAGCACTTCCCTTTCCAGTAAACTGACCGCCCATTTACAGAGGATAAACCGCACCGACCTTATCCCCTATATCCAGTATGACACGAAACATGGGAAAGGGGGTATCTGATGAATAACAACGATATTCCCGTATGGGAAAAATACACCCTTACCATTGAAGAAGCGTCAAAATATTTCCGTATCGGAGAAAACAAGCTAAGACGCTTGGCAGAGGAAAACAAGGACGCTGGCTGGCTCATTATGAATGGCAACCGCATACAGATTAAACGCCGACAGTTTGAACAGGTTATTGACAAATTGGACGCTATCTAATGCAAATGAGCCTTGTATGTGTTATGATGAACACAAGTCATATCAAGGCTCTTTCCAACAAGGAAAGGAGCAGACACCATGAAAGAAAAAAGACGGGATAGCAAAGGACGTATCCTGCATACTGGAGAGAGCCAACGAACAGACGGAAAATACTTATATAAATATGTAGACGCATTTGGAAACACAAAATATGTGTACGCTTGGAGATTGACACCCACAGACCCGACACCAAAGGGAAAACGGGAAAAACCCCCACTTCGAGAACTGGAACAGCAGATAAGACGGGATATTGAGGACGGTATCGACAGCACAGGCAAGAAAATGACGCTTTGCCAACTCTACGCCAAACAGAACGCACAGAGGGCAAATGTGAAGAAAAGCACACAGAAACAACGGGAACAGCTCATGCGGTTATTGAAAGAGGACAAGTTGGGTGCCAGGAGCATTGATACGATAAAACCCTCTGACGCTAAGGAATGGGCGTTACGCATGAAAGACAAAGGCTTTTCCTATAACACCATTAACAACCATAAACGCTCGTTAAAAGCGTCATTCTATATCGCCATACAAGACGATTGTGTAAGGAAAAATCCTTTTGATTTCAAGTTAAGTGAAGTCATAGAAAATGATACCAAAGAGAAAGTCGCATTGACAGAGGAACAGGAACAAGCCCTACTCTCATTCATCAAGACGGACAACGTGTATCATAAGTATTACGATGATGTACTGATACTGTTAAAGACAGGACTTCGTATTTCGGAACTGTGCGGACTGACAGTAGCCGATATTGATTTCAAGAATGAGGTTGTGATTATCGACCACCAGTTACTAAAGAGCAAGGAACAGGGCTATTACATTGAAACGCCTAAGACAAAGAGCGGAACTAGGCAAGTGCCATTAAGCAAAGAAACGATACAGGCATTTCAACGGGTTATGAAGAAACGTCCAAAGGCAGAACCATTTGTGATAGACGGACGGGGCAACTTCTTATTTGTCAATCCCAAAGGCAAGCCAAAAGTTGCCATTGATTACAATGCCTTATTTGTCCGCATGGTAAAGAAATACAACAAGCACCACATGGACAACCCTTTGCCACATATCACACCGCATACGCTACGCCATACGTTCTGCACAAGACTGGCAAGCAAGAACATGAACCCGAAAGATTTACAGTATATCATGGGACATTCAAACATCAGTATCACAATGAACTGGTACGCTCATGCGTCCATAGATACCGCAAAATCAGAGGTTCAGCGTCTAATCGCATAAGAAGTATTTACCACGATTTTAACCACGATTGATAGCGAAAATATAAGAAGATAGACCTAGGTATGTGAGATTTACCACAAAAGCAAAATGCCCGTAGAGCCGATAAAATAAGGCTTTGCGGACATTTGAGAAGATATAAAAGGGTATGTGAGACTTTTTCTGTAAAATAATGTTTAGAAGGTTCTTCTATGATACAATAAATATCATTAGGAGGACCTTT
>NZ_WQPP01000021.1:0-290 GCF_018785345.1 Clostridium sp. MCC345 | reverse complement strand
GCTTATGGCAGATACAACAATGTGATACTGACCGATACAGAGCTTTCCGGGCTGAAAACAGAGCTGCCCGACAAGTGGGAGTATTATATTGACCGGCTTTCCTGCCATATCGCTTCCACCGGGAAGCAGTACCACAGCCATGCAGCCACCATTTACAAGTGGGCGCAGGAGGACGCTGCCAAAGGCAAGGCTGCCCCGAAACAGGGCATACCCGATTATTCATGCAAGGAGGGCGAGAGCTTATGAAAAACGAGATTGAAGCTATGATTACGGACATTACAACCACTACC
>NZ_WQPP01000020.1:0-5139 GCF_018785345.1 Clostridium sp. MCC345 | reverse complement strand
TGAGAAGCCTGATTTTCAGGCTTACCACCCTCACATATCATAGAAGAATCTTATTTACAGACTTTTTCTCATAGTCTCATGACCGATAGCTTTTAATCTTCGCCTTGAAGATGGAGTTTGTCGCATTTGGAGTTCTTTACGAAGTTTGGAATAATTAGCACGTTTCTGCTTGATAGCTTTTCCACTAACAAATCCAGACTTGTGATGACTGTCATAGGTTGCAACAACGAAGTTAATTCCTCTGTCAATGCCTACGACATTACAAATGTCAGAAATATTACTTTCTTCGACATCATAAGTTACGGGTATGTGAAGATAATATTTGCCATGTTTGTTTGTGAGCTTAGCTGTACCAAACCTATAGATTGTGTGGTCAAAATATTTAGACATACCTTCAGCGAAATATGGCAGTTTAACACGACCATTCAGCGTATTCACAGAAAAACAGTTTTGCGTTAAAGAATAATCTCTGTTCCAAACTAAATCATACTGAGGTTTCTTGAAGGTTGGTCGTATCCATTTATTTTGATTTTCGAGAATAGTTCTATATCTTGCAATGACCGTTTTCAAAACGGACTGAGCCATTTGCGATTTCAGACCAAATTTTTCTCTTAGAGTAGAATACAAAACTTTATTCAGTGAAAACTGCTTTAAATCATGAGTTTGGAATACATAGCCTGAAACATAATTACAGGCATCACGATAAACAGACATAGTTTCATCAAGCAAAACTTTATCTGCATCAGTAGCGGCTATTTGAACTTTTGCGGTTATAGTCATCTGTTCCATAGATGTACTCCCTTCATTGATATTTCACTAGATATAATATATAATAATAGATAGTGAAAGTCAATTATTATCAGAGGTAGACTATGGACAATAGATATAATCGTCATAACAGACGAAAATACAGTCTAAAAGTATATATAGTTCTTGTAACTAAATATCGTAAGAAACTACTAAAAGGTTCTATTGCTGACGATGTTAAGCAAAAGATTTTTGATATACCCAATACTCGTGGCTACGAAATAATCGCTATGGAAGCAGACAAAGACCACATGCATTTCTTAATAAGTTATGATACGACTGATAGGGTTTGTGACATTGTTAAGATTGTAAAACAAGAAACAACATATTGCCTATGGCAAAAGTATGGTTCGTTTCTGTCTAAACAATATTGGAAGAAAAGGATATTTTGGTCAGACGGATACTTTGCTTGCAGTATTGGAGAAGTATCGTCAGCGACTATACAAAAGTATATTGAAAGTCAGGGTTAATGGCTAAAGATTAACAAGGCTCCTCCCACCACCTGAAGGTAGTGGGTTTCCGCCTATGGCAAACGAAAGGATTTAATTTATGAAAAAATGGTATAAAAGAGTCTTGGAATTTGAATCCAAGACTCTTTTTGTTTATGAATCTTTCCCAAGCAGCCAATCGGGAAGGTATTTTACCTGTATGCCGTTATAGTTGCCGGGAGTGAAACGATCTGCGGTAAGGACAATTTTTTCGTAGTTGTCTCTGATATTCGATAATGGTTTGAGTTCACGCTCAAAGGTTTCTTTTGCAGTCATATCCGCAGTAACTTGAATATAGCTATAGACACCATTTTTTTCAGCAACAAAATCCACTTCCGTGTTTCCAACCTTTCCAATCATCACCCGATACCCTCTGCGAAGAAGCTCGAAGAAAACAATGTTTTCAAGAGAAAATCCAAGGTCATAATTCTGGCGTGGCAGGATATAATTACGCAGACCGAGGTCTACGATATATAATTTTCTGTTTGCTTTTAAGAGCTGTTTGCCGACAATATCAAACCGTTCTGCAGGATAGAAAATAAAGGATTCTATCAGAGCATCTACATAGTCGCTCACCGTATTGGGAGATAGTTTTCTGCCGTTTGAAGTTAAATAATTTGTGATGCTCCTGATAGAAACAGGATTACCGGCTACACTGGCAAGATACTTTGCAATGGTTTTCAACAAAACAATATCTGTAATTTTTCTTTTTGATGGTTCGCTCTCTTTTCTGGCTTGTCTATCCTCTATATCCTTTACAATAACGGTATTATAAATGCCCTCTAAATAGGTTTCGACCTTTTCTGAGGTACGATTCATTACAGCGATGTAAGGCAGTCCGCCGTCACGCAAATACTCTGCAAGGCCTTGTTCGGTATCAAGAGCAGTAATGTCGAGGAATTCCGTGAATGAAAGGGGCAGCATTTTGATTTCAACATATCGTCCGGTCAGCAGAGTAGCCAAATCGCTGGACAGCATATACGCATTGGAACCGGTGATGTATATATCAATATCCGGCTTAACATACAGACTATCAACTACCTTTTCAAATGCGGCTACCTTCTGAATTTCATCCAGAAAGATATAAGTTTTTTTCCCAACGCACAAGTGATTTTTGAGATATTCATATAATTTCCGATAGTCCAGAAGTTCCTCATATTCCAGCTCCTCAAAATTGACAGAAACAATCTGTTCGGCAGAAACTCCATTTGCTTTCAGCCATGTTTGATATTGCAGGAGCAGGGTGGATTTACCGCAACGTCTGATGCCGGTTATTACTTTGATTACCTGCTCGTCTTTCCATTGAGCCAATCGTTCCAAATATTCTTTTCTCTCAACCAATGGAATCACCTCCGATAAATAGTATTCCGATTATAGCACAAATCATGCTAAAAATCAATTTATGTGCCGAAACGGAAATACAATGCTGTTTTTTTTATGTTGTATTTCTATTTCAGAACATTTATGGAGCGAAATCAGTCCTCGGTTGGAAAATGGATAATATTGTTCTTATTGAGAATACTATCTAACTTGTTGAGCTCCGTAGCTTCACTCAGCTCTCTGGCAGTTTCGGCGGTTATGTTTGGAACGATTTCGTCAAAGAACAGCTGGCGAGCCTTTGTAATTGTACTTGCTGAACAGCCTAATTGTTGTAGTGTATATATCAGATAGCCTGCGATATGGGCGTTGAATGCTCCTGTTTCTATGATTTCGTCTTTCTCCTCCTCACTTTTATACATCATTTCATAAAATAATGAAATGGATTCATTTTCCTCGTCCCAATCATCGTCAATATCGGAAAATGGTTCATCATCATACTCATCATCAAACAACGCTTCTTCATTTGTCTTTTGGCGGTAGATATCAGACAAAAGTGGATCAAGGAGCGGATCGGCTTCCCAACCGAGTAAATAGCCTGCGGTTGTGTGCAGCACATTGGCTATGCGGCGGGCCAATTCATAGGGAAGTTGTTTTTTATCAGTTTCGTAGCTTTTCAGGATAAAAATGGGTACATCTATTTTATCTGCCAATTCAGAGAGTTTAAGCTTTTCTATCTTCCGGCAATATTTCATTCGCCTTCCTGTAGTTGAGAGTCTTTTTTCGCTAATACTCATATTGAACACCTCATTTCTTTTTGTGTAGGCTTATTATAGCATAGCGGATAAGCCGGATGCCACTAATCGAACCACCAAGTTTGTAAAAAGGAATCAGTGCATTCTATTGACACTATACTCCCAAAGGAGTATAGTTATAGGTAGGAAGGGGATGGTAATAATGAGAAAGCTATACCATGGTTCCGAAAAGATAATTCAGAAGCCTATTTATGGGCAAGGGAAAAAATATAATGATTATGGTCTGGGGTTCTATTGCACAGATAGCATTGATATGGCAAAAGAGTGGGGCGTAAAGAAGGATACAGACGGATATGCAAACTGCTATGAATTGGATTGTAACGGTCTTACCATCTTAAATCTGAATGATAGTCAGTATTGCATTTTGCACTGGCTGGCAATCCTTTTGCAAAAGCGTGAGTTTGATATTCCTTCCGGACTGGCACTTGAGGCAAAGGAGTATATTTTAGATAAATTTTCTATTGATTATGAGCGGTATGATGCGATTATCGGTTATCGTGCGGATGGTAGCTATTTCTCATTTGCACAGGATTTTATCAATGGCACCATTTCTTTCCGGCAGTTGAATCATGCAATGTATTTAGGAAAACTTGGACAGCAGTTTGTTTTAAAAAGTGAAAAGGCATTCTCACAGATAAAATTTTGCGGATACGAAATCGCAGCTGCTGATGAATGGTATCAGAAGAAAATGCTCCGGGATAAAAGTGCTCGCAGAGAATATTTTGATGTAGAAAGAAACAGGAGACAGAAAGGTGATATTTTCATTCCGCAGATTATAGACGAGGAGATGACGAGTGATGATTCACGCTTACGATAAGGTATATCTGGAAAAAGCAAGAACGGCACTCGGTCGTATGTTGGATTTTGCTGTATATGATTTAAAATATGAAATCGGGGATTTTTGGGGATTGTTCCTTGCTTCCGGCATTGCAAAACGCTTTGGAGAAGGTGATTTTCAACTTCTGGTGGGAATGTCGGGCGTTGAACTGGCATATAAGGTGCTGGAATGTTCGGGAATCGAAAATGAACGAATAAAACCGATGTATGCAGAAAACCGAAGCGAAGAATACTGGGCAGGATGGGCATTGTCTTATTATCAATGGGAAGCAGGTATGTCCTTTGCGGAGATGAACCTGTATGTGCCAATCAAAGAGGTATTGGGTATGTATGATCCTTTCCATGAAATGGATATCCGACAGTTTGTCGATGCAATGAATGTTCTGTATAAAGAGCGAAAAAAAGAAACAAATTTGAAAATACACCGCCATAAAGCGGGCTTAAGCCAAAAGGAATTGGCGGAATTAGCGGGCATTCCAATTCGGACAATTCAGCAGTATGAACAGCGGCAGAAGAACATCAATAAAGCTCAGGTACAATACTTAATTGCTTTGTCTAAGGTATTATGCTGCGAGATCAGTGATTTGGTTGAATATTTGGATTGAAGTAGACTGAGAACAAAAAATAGATAATATAAGAGAAACCTGTACTTCGGGACACGGTGTCCCAAAGCGGGAAAGGTGAGATACAATAAGAACCACGAGAAGAGCGGATGCTACAGTTGCTCTTTTTTGTATCAAGAGATTAAAATGAAAAAGAACGATAGGGAAAAGAAATAAATTTTCCGACTTTTGCAAATTGGGGTGTTCGATTTGATGAAATCGTATTTTTACTGTGGTAAAATACGGATAATTCAATCAATCATTTATCTGAAA
>NZ_WQPP01000019.1:0-36046 GCF_018785345.1 Clostridium sp. MCC345 | reverse complement strand
TCTTCTTTCAGTCTTGTAGCTTCACCAACAAGTTCCAGACCTACGTTCTGAACCTTGCCGTATCTCTGTTCCATTACTACAAAAATACCTTTGCTCATTGGGTTTGCCTCCTAAATCTATTTCAAAATCAGATAATGAATTTTTCTTCCAGCTTCTTCACGATTGCATCAACCGCTTCTTCGGGTGTCAAACCATTCAGAATGGTACCTGCGCCCTTCACTTCTTTTGTGAAGGATTTGAATACGTTTGTAGGGGAACCCTTCAGACCAATCATATCCAGTTCCAGGTCGTCCTTCAGGTCTTCAAAGCCCAGAACCTTGATTTCTTTCTGGTATGCATCGAAAACGCCGCCGATGGACATATATCTGGGTTCTGCCAGCTCAGCGATAGCTGTCAGCAGGCAGGGTGTTTTTACCTTTACGATGTGGTAACCATCTTCAAACTGTCTCTTTACAACAACATGATCTTCTGCTGCTTCTACAACTTCTTCTACATAGGAAACCTGAGCCAGGTGCAGCTTCTCAGCAATCTGGGGACCAACCTGAGCTGTGTCACCGTCGATAGCCTGACGACCTGTGATGATCAGATCATAGCCGATGTGCTTCAGCGCTGCTGCAATGATGCCGGATGTAGCATAAGTATCGGAACCACCGAATTCTCTTGCGGATACCAGGTAAGCATCATCACAACCCATAGCCAGTGCTTCTCTCAGTGCAACGTCTGCCTGAGGGGGGCCCATGGAAACAACTGTTACTGTGCCGCCCAGCTGTTCTTTGATTCTCAGTGCAGCTTCGATACCTGTCTTGTCGTCATGGTTGATGATAGAGGGTACACCGTCACGAATCAGTGTGCCTGTTTTGGGGTCAATCTTTACTTCAACTGTATCGGGAACCTGTTTGATACAAACTAAAATCTTCATGGATTTTTTTCTCCTTCCGTTCTCTTATGTCAAATTATTTCAGTTTCATCCAGCTGGAGATAACCATCTTCTGAACTTCAGATGTACCTTCGTAGATTTCTGTGATCTTCGCGTCACGCATCATTCTTTCTACGGGGTAGTCTCTTGTATAACCATAGCCACCGAACAGCTGCAGGCATCTTCTTGTGATATCGCTTGCTGTAGAGCCGGCAAAGTATTTGCACATTGCAGACAGATGGCTGTAAGGCTTGCCTGCATCCTTTGTTGCCGCTGCTTCATAAACCAGCAGCTTTGCAGCCTCTGCTTTTGTAGCCATATCTGCCAGCTCGAACTGTGTATTCTGGAACTGACCGATCTTCTTGCCGAACTGTCTTCTTTCCATTACATATTTCACACATTCATCGATTGCACCCTGCATGATACCCAGAGCCTGAGAAGCGATACCGATACGGCCGCCATCCAGTGTCTGCATTGCAATCTTGAAGCCCTGACCTTCTTTGCCCAGGATGTTTTCCTTGGGGATTCTGCAGTTTTCAAAAATCAGATCGCAGGTTGCAGAACCGCGAATACCCATTTTTCTTTCCTTCTTACCAACGGAGAAGCCGGGTGTGCCTTTTTCTACGATGAAAGCAGAAATGCCCTTATTGCCTTTAGATTTATCTGTCATAGCGATAACTACATAAATATCAGCGTAGCCTGCGTTTGTGATAAATACCTTTGTACCGTTCAGAACATATTCGTCACCATCCAGAACAGCTGTTGTCTGCTGCATGGAGGAGTCTGTACCCGCACTGGGCTCTGTCAGACCGAATGCACCGATTTTTTCGCCCTTTGCCAGGGGTACCAGATATTTCTGTTTCTGTTCTTCTGTACCGAAGTAATAGATAGGACCTGCACACAGAGATGTGTGAGCGGAAACGATAACTGCTGTAGTTGCGCATACCTTACCCAGTTCTTCAACTGCCATTGCGTATGTCAGATAGTTGCCGCCTGCGCCGCCGTATTCCTTAGGGAAGGGAATGCCCATAAAACCGTATCTAGCAAGTTTGGGAATGCTTTCTACGGGGAATCTTTCTTCTTCGTCAAGTTCTTCTGCCAGAGGTTTGATTTCCGTTTCAGCGAATTTCTTGTACATTTCTCTCAGCAGTACCTGCTCCTTAGAATATCCGAATTCCATAAATTTGTTTCCTCCTTTAAACATTTGCTTGTGTCTTTAGACATAGATTGTCTTTTTCGTTGTGAGACAAGGCTCACGCTTTATATAGATGAAATCCTCGATTTTTTCGATTTTTTCACACTATCCTAGTATAATGTACTTTTTTCTGTTTTACCAGAGTGTTTTTTTAAAAAAACTAAACAATTTTCAGGGGGCTCTGCATATCAACAAAATTGACAATAAAGACCCCCCTGAATTCCCCTAATTATGCTCTTTTTTTGTTATATTCTTCTAATTCCAGAATTGCATCCTTAATCATAGCAGGTGTGATTTCGTAAGGAACCACATCCAGGTCATATCTCTGTACTGCCAGCTCCAGTACGGGATCCAGCTCGTCAACCTCGATTTCCAGGTCAGCCAGCTTTGTAGGCAGCTCCATGCCTTTGTAGAAGTCGAAGAATCTTTCCAGCTTGTCATACTGCTTATCCAGTGTCAGCAGCAGCAGTGTGCCGTAGGAAACAACCTCGCCGTGTTTGTGTCTTGCTTCAATCTGAGGCAGTGTTGTGCTTGCGTTGAAGAAAGCGTGTGCCAAGGATGTGTTGTATTTTGCAGAGTCAACCATGTTGGAAACCATACCTGTGTTGATGAAGATGTTCAGTGCAACCTCTTCGATTGCCTTGGATGCACGGTTGTTTCTGCAGTCCTCCATTGCCTGTACGCCATATTTCAGCAGAGGCTCTGTGCAGCATGCTGCCAGTGCAACGCCTGCCTGTTCCTCCAGTGTCAGCTCATGATCTCTGCCTCTTGCGGAGAATCTTACCTCTGTTTCCTTACTCATGCCATCGCCGATGCCTGCCCACAGGAATGCAGCGGGTGCTTCTGCGATAACCTTTGTAGAGATGAAGATATGTACGGGGGGTCTGTCCACGCGGAAGAAGGTGCGGAACTCATGGTTGGGGTAGTAGTAAATCCCCAGCGCGGAGTTACAAGCGCATGTAGATGCAATGGTGGGGAATGTGAAGTAAGGCTTATTCATTCTGTGTGCCAGCAGCTTACCTGTATCGATTGCCTTGCCGCCGCCCAGACAGAAAATCATATCTGCATTTTTCACGATTTCATTCTGTTCCAGTTCATCTACAGCCTCGAAGGATGCTTCACCGGGGAACAGGATATAATCAATCTTTACAATACCGTCCTGTGTTGCTTCATCCAGATATTTCTTTGTTGCATTGATAGAAATTTCATCACTGATAACAACAGCCTTTGTACCATAGGGAGAGCATACCTTGTCGATTTCCTTGTAAGCATTTTCACCTGCGGAATAGCCGGGGAAAAATACAGTATTGTTTGCCATAATTACATTCCTCCTAAAAAATTTAAATTCTCAAAAACTTCCTCATTATTTTGAACAAAAACTTTTCATACCTGCCAAGCAGGCTCCTCTTTGTACACAGCGGAAATACATTCCGTTGTTATACAAATAAAGTATATGTAAAAAACCTTTATTTTTCAATCAATTTCGCAAACAACAAATCATCTTCGGAACAATGAACAAGAAAATATGGCTTTTTCTTCCTTTTTTTGCTGAAAATTTGTTCATTTTTGTTGCTAATTTCACAAAATTAAACCTTATGTTTAATTTTTTTAAATTACTTCTATACGAAGGATTCCCCTCTCTCTCCCACACTTTGCACAAATAAAAAATACCAATCCCACGAAAAGCCTGGTATTTTTTTTATTGCATCCTGCAAAATGAGATTTTTCTGTCTCATTTTCCGATTAAATTCTGTCTGAAAACAGGCACATACATCAACCTTGCACCCCTTCTGACACTTTCCATCAGCGAAATGCTTCTCACAGAAACGCGCATCGGCTCCACCCGAACGCCTCTCTGCACATCAGTAAAATTCCGCTGTGGCTCCACCTCTCTGCCAAGGGTGATATGCGGGCTGAGTCCCTTTCTCTCCCTCGCAAAGCCCTGCTGCTCCAGAGATTTTTCCAGCGTGCTGAACAATCTTTGCAGATGATTGCTTCTTTCAATCCCTGCCCATAAAATTCCCTTGTTCCCTCTCGGAAAAAAGCCGATTTTATCTATCGTCATCGTAAAGGGACGATTGCGGCGTGCCGTTTCGTAAATTGCCTCATGCAGATAATCCAGATCCTCCTCCTGCACCTCTCCCAGAAAATGCAGCGTCAGATGAAAGTTCTCCTTCGGTGTATAATTCCCCCTGCGGCAAAGCTTCTCTGCTTCTGCCTGCACCTCTGCCAGCTGTGCTTTGGTTTCCTCCTCCAGTTCAATCGCAATAAATGTACGCAAGCGTATCCACCTCCTTTTCTCAAGAAAAGCTCTGCACAGCCTTATCTCGCAGGACTGCACAGAGCCTTTTCCTTCCTTAAAATACTATTATTTTACCAGTGCCAACGCCTTCTCTACTACGTTTTCTACCGTAAAGCCAAAGTCCTTGAACAGTAAGCCTGCGGGTGCAGATGCACCGAAGCCGTTCATGCAAATCATGTCGCCATCCAGACCGGTATATCTCTGCCAGCCGAAGTCAGCCGCCGCTTCCACAGCCAGTCTTGCTCGCACATTCTTAGGCAGTACACTTTCCTTATACGCCGCATCCTGTGCCTCAAATACCTCCCAGCAGGGCATGGAGATGACTCTTGCCTTTACACCCTTTGCCGCCAGCTCGTCTGCCGCCTTGTAAATCAGCTCCACCTCGGAACCGGATGCCATCAGCAGAACATCAGGTGTACCCGCGCAATCCTTCAGCACATACGCACCCTTCAGTGCGTCCTTGCCTGTGCCCTCCAGTGCAGGCAGATTCTGTCTGGAAAGAATCAGTGCGGTAGGTGTTTCTTTGCTGTGCAGTGCAGTATACCAAGCCGCCGCGGTTTCTCTTGTATCACAGGGACGGAATACATTGTAGTTGGGCAGGCTGCGCAGCATTGCCAGATGCTCAATGGGCTGATGGGTAGGGCCATCCTCGCCAACGCCGATGCTGTCATGTGTCAGAATACTGATCACAGGCAGACCCATCAGTGCTTCCATTCTCAGCCCTGCCTTCATGTAGTCTGCGAATACAAAGAAGCCTGCAATATAAGGTCTTACGCCCCCATGCACAGACATACCGTTTGCGATTGCTGTCATCGCAAATTCGCGGATACCGAAATGCACATTAGAGCCTGCGGGGTTTTCCTTGCTGTAATATTCTCTGTCCTTCATCTGAGATTTATTGGAGGGTGCGAGGTCAGCAGAGCCGCCAAACAAGTTCGGCACTACCTTTGCCACCTTCTGCAATACCTTCTCGGATGCCGCTCTGGTTGCAAGGTCGCCCTCGTTCTTCCAGAAGTCCTCGTCATTGAGCAAATCAGCCGCCAGCTCGTCGCTGTGCCACTGTGCATATTCCTTCGCCAGTTCGGGATATTTTTCTGCATACGCGCGGAACATTTCATTCCATTCTGCTTCCGCCTTTGCACCCTCTGCCGTGATTGCCGCAACGTGCGCCTTCACCTCTTCAGGAACAAAGAATTCCTTGTCGGCATAGGGCCAGCCCAGGTTTTCCTTTGTCAGCTTAATTTCTTCCTCGCCCAAAGGCTCGCCGTGCGCAGAAGCCTTGCCCTGCTTATTGGGTGCGCCGTAGCCGATTTTTGTTTCAATCTTGATGATGGAGGGCTTGTCGGATTTCTTCGCTGCCGCAATCGCTGCCTGAATTGCGTCAACATCATTGCCGTCCGCAACCTCCTGTGTGTCCCAGCCGTAAGCCTCAAAGCGCTTCAGCACATCCTCGGCAAATGCGGTTGCTGTATCGCCTTCAATCGTAATATGGTTGCTGTCATACAGTACGATAATCTTATTCAGACCCATTGTCCCTGCCAGAGAAGCCGCCTCGGAGGCAACGCCCTCCTGCAAGCAGCCATCACCGCAGAGTGCGTATGTGTAATGGTCTACCACCTTGAATTCGGGTGTGTTGAATTTTGCAGCCAGATGGCTTTCTGCCAGTGCCATACCAACCGCATTGGCAATGCCCTGTCCCAGAGGGCCTGTTGTCACCTCAACCCCTGTTGTATGCTTATATTCGGGGTGGCCGGGTGTCAGGGAATTTCTCTGACGGAAGTTTTTCAGATCCTCAATCGTCAGCCCATAGCCAAACACATGCAGCAGGGAATACAGCAGTGCAGAGCCGTGTCCTGCGGAAAGAATAAATCTGTCTCTGTCATCCCAGTTAGGGTTTGCAGGGTTTGCTTTCAGCTCCTTTGCCCACAGGGTATATGCCGCAGGTGCCGCGCCAAGGGGCAGACCGGGGTGACCGCTTTTTGCCTTCTGGATAGCCTCTGCCGCCAGAAAACGCAGGGTATTGATTGTCAGGTTGTCCATGTTATTCATTTGGTTTTCCTCCAAAGGTTTCAATTTCTTCTTTGCTGTTTTAAAACGATCTTATTTCTTGGGTACGGATTCCCAGTCCTTCAAAAATCTTTCGATACCGATATCTGTCAGAGGGTGCTTTGCCATCTGAATCAGCACGTTATAAGGGATGGTTGCGATATGGCAGCCTGCTCTTGCCGCATCGATTACATGCAGAGGGTTACGGATGGATGCCGCGATAATTTCTGTTTCAATACCGTGGATATCAAAAATATCAACGATTTCTTCGATCAGTGTCATCCCGACAGAGCCGATATCGTCTACTCTGCCCAGGAAGGGGCTAACGTATGTAGCACCTGCTCTTGCCGCCATCAAAGCCTGTGTAGCGGAGAAAATCAGTGTCACGTTTGTCTTTACGCCCTCTGCCGCCAGAATCTTAACCGCCTTCAGGCCCTCCAGTGTCATAGGGATTTTGATAACGATATTCTTATGGATTTTCACCAGCTCTCTTGCTTCCTTTACCATACCCTCGTGGTCAAGGCTGATGACCTCTGCGCTGATGGGGCCGTCTACAATGGTTGTGATTTCCTTTACCACCTCAACGAAATCTCTGCCCTCCTTCGCAATCAGGGAAGGGTTTGTGGTAACGCCGCAGATTACGCCCAGATCGTTTGCCTCTCTGATGTGGTCAACATTGGCTGTGTCAATGAACATTTTCATGATGCTTGTCTCCTTTTTTATCTTATCTTTTTTATCAGTATCCATTTCATCCGGCACCCTGCCGAACGCACATAATATGCTGATTTTATTTTACGTCATGCACGCAATAAAATCAATGCTTTTCCGTTTTTCTGCTAAAGAAACGAAAAACAGCAGAAAAATTCTCCTGCTGTTTTCGCCCCTGCGTGATGTTATTCTACCTTCAATCTGCCCTCCTGCACCGAATCAGTTGCCTCAATCGCCATTTCTTCCGTCTGCACATCGCCGTTTGTCACATGAGAGCGGTCTACCAAATAGGTATATTTCAAGCCGTTTTCATCCTCCGCCTTGAAGTAAACCTCAATGTACTGTCCTTCTTTTACCTTAAACGCCTTTTCAATCGTGTAGGTGTAGCGTGTCAAAGACACATCGTCTATTTCTGCCTGCATCTTATGCTTCTGCACCCGTTTTCCGTCCACATAAATCTCGACTGTGGGATTTTTCAGCGTCAGGCTCTTGTCCTTCTGCATCATCCAGTCGCTCGGCTGCACCTCAACCTCAACATTCCCCGAAACGCTTGCCTCACTGCCGCCGCCTGTCCATGTAAATGTGCTGTAAAAGTCTCCGCTAAAGAAAGGATATACCGCACCCGATACGCCCGTTTCGCCTAAATCAGAAGGATATTCCATGTCCCCTCTTTGCAGGATTGCCGTAACTGCCGCAACCTCGCAGAAGGGTATTTCCTTTTCCGCCGTAAAGCTATGGTCTGCACCTGCCGCCGCATCAACGGCAATCTTTTCGCCGCCATCGCAGGAAAGATAGAACTGCAAGGAGGTATCCCCCGTTTTCCATTCCTTCGGCATTGCCGTCATGCGAAGCGTCACCTTTTTCTCCTTCAGATTTGCCGCTACAATCTCCACACTGCTCTCCTGCAAGGGGTTATCCGCTTCCGCCAAGCTGCTCGCAATGCCGTCTTGGATATTGCTGATGCTGTTCCACATCTGCGATTCTATATTCTGGCATCTGTTGTTCATGTTTTGCGCTTCCCTGCGGATGAGCGCTCTTGTCTGCATCCCCTGTAAGAAAACCGCAATCAGCAGAATGATCACACAGCCGTAAAAATCCCTGCGCGTCACAGGATACTGCTTCTTTTTCTCCTGCTTTTCGTCCTGTCTTTCCTCCGGATGTTCAAGCCTTTTTTCTTCCATACGCGCCTCCTTTTTTATTTCAGCCAGTTTTTCACAACGTCCTTAATTTCATTTTTCTCGCAGACGTTCTTATGCAGAATCGGTCTATGCTCCAGTCCCACAATGGGCGCAGGCACCGCAACGCCGCTGATTCTTTCCAGATCTGCCTGCAATGCAAAGGCATCCCCATCCGCATATTTCGCATCCAGTGCTGTCATTACGTCCTTTGTGAATTTATACGGGCTTGCGGTGGAAACAATCACCATCGGCGTATTGTCGCCGCTCTCCGCCTTATATTTCTGATATGCCGCATAAGCAACTGCTGTGTGCGTATCCATCACATAGCCTGTTTTTTCGTAGAAATCCTTGATTGCCGCAAAGGTTTCCGCCTCTGTTGCATATTCGCCGCTGATTTTCTTTTCTGTTATCTCCGCATGGTAAACGCCGTCCCTGTTCAGGCTTTCCATTTCCGACTTTGTCGCAGCCTGTCCGCCCATGTGTGCCAGCAGACGTTCCAGATTGCTGGAAATCAGAATATCCATGGAGGGAGAAACCGTTACATGGAAGGCTCTGTTTTTATTATATTCGCCTGTGCGGAAGAAATCGTACAGCACCTTATTGTCATTGGATGCACAAACGAAATGCCCCACAGGCAGTCCCATCTTCATGGCATACCAGCCTGCAAGAATATCCCCGAAGTTCCCTGTCGGTACAGTAAAATTCAGCGCCTCGCCGTTTTTGATTTCGCCCATGCGTACCGCCTGCAAATATGCCCAGAAATAATATACAATCTGCGGCACCAGTCTGCCGATGTTGATGGAGTTCGCCGAAGAAAATTGGAATCCCTTCGCCGCCAGCTCCTGCTCCAGCGCCTTATCTGTGAAAATGCTCTTTACCGCCGACTGCGCATCATCAAAGTTCCCCTTGATCCCCACCACGCAGGTGTTTGCACCCTCCTGCGTATTCATTTGCAGCTTCTGCACGGGGCTAACCCCATCCTCTGGGAAGAATACCATAATTCTTGTACCCTCCACGTTTGCAAAGCCCTCCAGTGCCGCCTTGCCTGTATCGCCGCTTGTCGCAGTCAGAATCACAATCTCCTTATCCAGACCGTTCTTTTTCGCCGCCGTTTTCATCAGATAGGGCAGTATGGAAAGTGCCATATCCTTAAATGCCAGTGTTCTCCCGTGGAATAATTCCAAAAACAGTGCATCGCCCTTTTTCACCACAGGCACAATCTCAGGTGTATCGAATTTCTCATCATACGCCCCCCTGATGCACGCCTTCAGCTCCTCCTCCGTGAAATCCAAAAACTTGCTGAGCACCTCATACGCCAGCTCCTGATAGCTCAGCTTGCCCAGCTCCTCCAGGGATTTCTCCATTTTGGGAATCTCCTCCGGAATATACAGTCCCCCATCGGGACAAATCCCCCGCAGAATCGCCTCGGACGCTGTCGCCTTGATGCTTCTGTCTCTTGTACCGATATATGTCAATGCCATTTGTTCCACTCCTTCTTTTTCTTTTATGTCTGCTTATGATAGTTCTATTTTACAGGCGATTTCGCATTTGTCAACAGGAATCAGCCAAATGTCTGTCTATTGTACACATTTTTATTCCCATTTCCAGCTGACAGCGTATTTATTCTTCAAGCGTCCCTTCTGCCGTTTTGCCCAGCCAAGCGGAAACCCGTCCACGCAAACCAGCGTCCAGCCATCCTTGCCTTCCGCCTCAACCGTTTCCCCCTTCAAATATCGAATCACCCGTTCATCCTCCAGAGAAAAATCCGCCGTATGCTTCACTTCTTCCCTACGCAGTCCCATTGCAAATGCCTGCGAAGGCTCAAACCGCCCCTTTTTCAGCGTTCCAAGCATCCATCCCGTCCGCAGTACGCGCAGCTTTTCCAGCTTCGGTGTCCCTTCCGGCAGAAGATACAGCCCCTCGCCGTAAATTTTATAAATTCCCTTCGGCTTCTCCTGCAAAACCTCCTTTGCAAAGTCCCCAAAGGCATCCATTTCCTTTGTCCATCCGCCGCTTTCCGCAGGAATCGCCTTGCCCTCTGCCGCCTCCTTCTTTCGCAGCAGTGCCAGAAAATGTCCCTCGCCCTTCAGCCTGTGCGGATAGAGTCTAGCGCAGTCCGTATACGGTGCAAGCCCTTCCGCAAAGCCGTTTTTCTTTGCAATCGGCATCAGCTCAAATTCGGGATGGCGTTCCAGAAAATCGCCAATGCTTTTTTCGTTTTCCTCCGGCGAAAAGGTACAGGTGGAATAAAGGAGCATCCCGCCTGTCTTGAGCATCGGTGCGCATGCCTCCAGAATCTTCGCCTGCTCACTGCGGCAAAACGCAAGCATCTCCGCATCCCAGCTTTTCACCATATCCGGCTCCTTACGGAACATTCCCTCGCCGCTGCAAGGCGCATCCACCAGAATCTTATCAAAAAAATTCGGCAGCCGCTCCGCAATCCGCTCCGGCGTTTCGCTCATCACAATCGCATTGCGTATTCCCGCAAGCTCCACATTTTTCAGAAGCGTTTTCGCCCTGCCTGCACTGATGTCATTCGCAACCAGAAGTCCCGTTCCGCCCAGTCTTGCGCCAAGCTGCGTGGTTTTCCCTCCGGGTGCGGCACAAAGGTCAAGTACCCTGTCCCCCTTCTCAATCGGCAGCGTTGCCGCAGGGCTCATGGCACTTGGCTCCTGCAAATAATACAGCCCTGCATGGTAATACGGATGCTTGGCAGGGCGTTCTGCTCCGTCATAATAAAACCCCGTTTCGCACCACGGCACAGGTCTAAGAGAAAATACTCCCCTCGCCGCCATTTCCTCTGCGGAAAGCTTCAGCGTATTCACGCGCAGTCCGCAAAATCGCTCCTCGTCAAAAGAAGCGAGATATGCGTCATATTCCGCCCCCAGAAGTGCTTTCATTGTTTCGATATATTTTAAAGGTAGCTTCATCGTTCTTCTCCTATCGTTTTTGTTTGATTTTATCATACCGAAGCCATGTCGGTTTTACAAGTAAAATTCATTTTTTCTCTTTACAAACCGCCTCGCTTCATACTAAGATAAGCAGTAAGAAACCCATGAAAGGAGTACAGCACTATGGGAAAAGATATCTGGAAACCGGGGACTGTCATTTATCCCGTCCCTGCCGTTATGGTCTCCTGCGGCACAATGGAGCAGAAAAATATCATCACCGTAGCATGGACAGGCACTGTCAACAGCGACCCTGCCATGACCTACGTTTCCATCCGTCCGAGCCGCCATTCCTACAATATCATCAAGGAAACGGGCGAATTTGTCATCAATCTGGTTACGGAAAGGCTAGCGTATGCCTGCGATTTCTGCGGCGTGCGCAGCGGCAGAGATTTGGATAAATTTGAAACCATGCACCTCACCGCAAAGAAGGGCGAAAAGGTCAATGCACCCATCATTTATGAAAGCCCTGTAAATATTGAATGTAAGGTAAAGGAAATTATCCCCCTTGGCACGCATGATATGTTCCTCGCGGAGGTTGTTTCCGTGCAGGTCAGCGATGAATATTTAGATGAAACAGGCAAGTTCCATTTCGACCGTGCAAAGCCTATCTGCTACTCGCATGGCGCGTATTACGGTCTGGGCAGAAAAATCGGCACCTTCGGCTATTCCGTCCGCAAAAAAGAGGAAACCAAACCCGTCAAAAAACCCGAAAAAAAGCCTGCAAAGGGCAAAACGAAAAAATCATCCGTAAAGAAAAAAGCAAAGAAAAAATAACAGCAAAAAGGTCTCTTGGATATTTCGTCCAAGAGACCTTTTATTTATGCCGTTTCCTTGATTTCTGTTTTTTCTGTTTCTTCTGCTTTATCGGCATTTTCTGCTTCAACTTCTTCCGCTTCCGCCGTTTCTTCTGCTTCCTTTTCGGCTTCTGCCCCCAGAACCGCCTCCACCAGCTGTTCTACATTGCCTTCCTCCAGAGCAGTCTCCTCCACATCGGGTGCATCCGTCTCCGCAATGCCTGCCTCGGCATCCCTTCTGTCCTGCTCCTTCTGCAAAATATTTCTGCCGACCATGAATAGCAGCACCGCAATCACCGCAGGGGGAATTGCCGTCAATGCCATCCGCACCAGCCGCAGCTCCTCACTCCAGCGGAAGAACGGCAAAAATACGCCATAAATCATCGTATAAAGTGCCGCAAGCAGAATCAGCACGCCTGCCAGTGTTTTCTTTTCCTCAACGCGTTTCAGTGGGTCGCTCTTCAGGAACGCAACCACCGTATCCCAGCAATCCTGATCCTCAAATTCGCGGATTTCCTCAGGCAGCTTTGCAACATGGAAGGTATCGAAAAAGCAGTAGCACCAGATGACGGGCAGCAAAAACGCAAGGAATTTCCATCCAATCGTCAGCGTCAGCCCCGTAACCGCCGTAAAAAGCGCCATCACCATTGTCCCTTTCTTCATCATGCCGAAGTACATATAGCCACCGCCGGGCCAAAGGGCACAAAGAAATATCTGTATTTTTTTCCTGTCGATATTCACTTGCCTGCCTCCTTATAGAATCCGCCTCGGACAAAACGCAATATAATCCGCCGCAATCAGCGCGTAATCAATGCCTTCCCGTTTTCCTTCAAATGCCGTTTTATGGCTTGCCGCGCCATGCAGATGCCCATAAATCACCTTTTTGATGGGATATTCCCGAAATAACGCCGTAAATGCAGAATCCTCCTGCTTATCATTCATCGGCGGAAAGTGCATCATGAGTATGATTTTTTCCGCACCATCGCGCATGGCAGCATCCAGAGACAGCCTGAGCCGCACCTGCTCCCTTTCATAAATCTTTTTATCCTGCTCCGTAAACTGCACATCATTCGGGCAAAGCCAGCCCCTTGTACCGCAGATATGCCAATCCTCATATCGATCAAAATTGTTTTTCAGAAACCGCATTCCGGGGTATCTCGCCTCTAATTTTGAGGAGGATTTCCACCAGTAATCATGGTTGCCGCCAAGCAGAATTTTTCTCCCCGGCAGGCTGTAAATCACATCCAAATCCGCCGCCGCTTCATCAATCCGCATCCCCCAGGAAAGGTCTCCCGGCAAAAGAACAGTATCTTCTTCGGTGATATGTTCCTTCCAGCTTGCGATGATTTTTTCACTGTGATTCTTCCAGTTTTCCCCAAAAATATCCATGGGCTTATCCACGGAAAAGGCAAAATGCAGGTCTGCAATGGCAAAAAGTGCCATTTTCTCCCTTCCTTTCTTATATCCGATAAACCTCCACCAGCACATTCAGTCTTTCGTTGAATTCGCGCAGTTTATCAATATCGTTGCTGTTCCATACATCCGAAAATTCCTTATTGATGGCGCTCATATCCTCCAGACTCAGCATAAAATGCAGCTTCCGGATGTTATCCAGAATATTCGAGGTCATCTTTCTGCGGATTTCATTCAGCCGCTGTGCATTCGTGATTTCCTCGCGAATCGTAGACATTTCCTGATCCAGATGGAACGCCGCCTCCGCGCAGTTATGCAGTCTGTCCTGCAGCTCCTGCGGGATGTTGCCGCTGTATTTATACCGCAGGGAATGCTCCGCCGTTGCCCAGAAATTCATAGCGTTTGTGCGAATCTGAATTTCCGCGAAAACCTCCTTCGGCCCCAGCGCTGTGCTGAGCGGATAGCGGATGATGATGTGGTAGCTGCGGTAGCCGCTCGCCTTCGTATTTGTTATGTAATCCTTCTCCTGCACGATGGTCATATCCGTGCGGGAACGCACCATATCAACCACCTTTTGGATATCCTCCACGAACTGGCAGAGAATGCGAATGCCTGCGATATCCTCGATTTCCTCCTCGATATGCTCGGGGGCGATATGCTTTCTGCCTGCCTTATCCAGAATACTGGCAGGGGTTTTCAGCCTGCCCGTGACAGAATCGACAGGAGAATAAATGCCTAAATGTCGACATTCTTTATCCAGATTTTTGAACTTTAGCAGCAGCTCCTCCACCGCCTGCTCATAGGGATAAAGTAATTCTTTCCAATTTATAATTTCCAAAGGGGTTCCTCCTTCGACTAAATTGCCATATCTCTTCCATTTTATTATACTACAAAATCCTGCGGCTATGCAACGGGAGATTCTTTGAAACTAGGCGAAAATATGCCAAAATTCGGCAGCTGTCCGCAGGGTGTCCACTTTTGCGGACTTATGGACAGAGTGGACACCGAGTGGACACCTCTTTTCAGCCGTTTTTGCAGATGTGTCCACTGTGTTTTTCCACTGATTCTTCGCTCCGATTTCAGCATTTCGATTGCAGCGTTTCGATTTCAGTGTTCCAGTAATCCCCTGACCTCTTTTTCCGTTCCTGCCGCCAGAGCCCTTCGCGCAAGCTCCGCAGTCTGCTTTGCGGCAAGCCCCCGCACCTGATAGCGCACCGCCGCAATTTCATTGGATACCATGCTAAATTCATCCAGACCCATGCCAAGAAGGAGCGGCACCGCTCTTGCATCTGCCGCAAATTCGCCGCACATCCCAACCTCCTTGCCCTCCTTATGCCCTGCCGCGATTACCTTTGCCACCGCACGCAGCACCGCAGGATGAAAGGGGCTATAAAGCTTGGTCAGCTTTTGGTTGCCGCGATCTGCCGCAAGGATATACTGTGTTAAATCATTCGTGCCGATGCTGAAAAAATCAGCCTCCTTCGCCAATTCCTCCGCTATAAAAGCCGCCGCCGGCGTTTCTACCATGATACCCGTGCTGATGCTTTCCCGAAACAGCAGCTTTCGCTCGCGCAGCTCCGCCTTACATTCCTCCAAAATGGCATTTGCTTTACGAAATTCCTCTACGGAAACAATCATGGGGTACATGATGCGGATATCCCCGAAGGCGGCGGCACGCAGGATCGCCTTCAGCTGTGTTTTGAACACATCGCGCATATCCAGACAGAAGCGAATGGCGCGCCACCCCAGAAACGGATTTTCTTCCTTTTCAAACTGATAATACGGCAGGTTTTTATCCCCACCGATATCCAAGGTGCGAATGGTAATCGGCTTTTTCAGCATTTCCGCCGCTTGCTTATAAATTTCAAACTGCTCCTGCTCTGTCGGGAAGCGGCTGCTTTCCATATATAAAAACTCACTGCGGAACAGACCGATGCCCTCCGCGCCATGCTTTTTCGCCAGTTCAATATCTCTGAGACTGCCTGCATTGGCAAAAAGCGCGACCTGCCGCCCATCCGTTGTAGCAGCAGGCAGGCGGTTCATCTCCTTCAGCTTCCGCTTCACCTCCTTTTCCGCCTGCTGCTTTTCCTGATACGCCGCCTGCGTTTTGGCATCGGGAGAAAAAATCAGCCGCCCATCCTTTCCATCCAGAATGACGGCTTCGCCCTCCCGTACCTTTTTCAGAATCCCTTCCACCCCCAGAAGGGCAGGAATTTCCAGACTGCGCGCCAGAATAGCAACATGGCTGGTCGCGCCGCCCTTTTCCGTCACCATCCCTCGGATGTATCGAAAATCCATCTGAGCGGTATCGGAGGGATGGAGCTCCTCTGCAAAAAGAATGGCCTTCTCGGTGATATTCCGAAGGGAGGTCTCCGAGACCCCCTTGAGTGCCGCCATCATCCGCCGGCATACATCACGCACATCTGCCGCACGCTCACGCAGATAGGCATCCTCCAAACTTTCGAGCATCCCGGAAAGCTCCTCTGTTTCCTCCTCCAACGCCCACTCCGCATTTTTCCCTGCAGCAATTCACGCCGCTCCGCCGCCAAATCCGGCTGCTTCAGCAAAACAGCCTTTCCGATGGCAATGCCGCCGCTCTGCTGCTCCGTTCTGATTTCTTCCATGCTTATCCCTCCAGACTTATCCCTCCAGAATCGCCAGAAAGGCTTCCAGTTTTTCCACAGAATGCTTATCCCCTTCGCCATCCGCAGAAAGCACAAGCTCACTGCCCTCCTTTGCCCCCAACGCAAGAAGCTGCAGGATGCTGTCTGCCGCGGCTTTTTTGCCGTTATGCTCCAAATAAACCTTGCAGGGCAATTCCTTCGCGAAGGCAACCAGCTCCGATGCCGGACGCGCATGCAGCCCCGTCCGATTTTTTAAAACCACTTTTCGTTCTATCATTTCTTTTCCCTCCCGAAAATCATTTTTCTTAGTTTCTCTGCTTTCCCGAAAAATATGAGCCATTCTCAAGGAATCGGCTTTTTGAGAATCTTTTTCACATAAATTCCCTAGGAATTGCTTGACATTCTTTTTTCCGCATGCTATGATAGGCGCATAAGTTAGTTATGGCTAACTAATCTTTGAAAGGAGGTCATCCTCATGAGCGTTGTCATTGTAGGCGGACATGACAGAATGGTTCGTCAATACATGGATATCTGTAAAAAATTCAACTGTAAAGGAAAAGTATTTACACAGCTACCCGGCAATTTCAAGGGACAGATTGGTCAGGCGGATTTGATTATCCTTTTCACCAGCACTGTTTCCCACATCATGGTAAACGGCGCAGTACAGGAGGCAGAAAAAAACAATATTACCATTGAGCGCAGCCACAGCAGTTCTTCTTCTGCATTAAAGCGCATTTTGGGTCAATATTGTTGTGCCTGAGTTATATTTTTCACCAAAAGTTAGTAACAGCTAACTAATAAGGAGGTATTTCATGTCTGATTTTGAAAAAGACCTGTTATATTTTGCCTCCCCCGCCCTTTTGGGCAGAAAGCAGGCAAACCTGTTTTCCTTTTCGATCAACTGCCTGACAGACTATCGCAAGGAAATCGACAGATATAAAAAAGATCTTGCCCCCCTGGGCATTTCCGTTGAATATCTTTACTGCAAAAAACAGCGGGTATATCTTCTTGTTTACCGCAAGGATATGATGCTGCATTATTTCAAGCAGCCCGCTGTAAAGGAATTCCTCATCAAGCAGGGATACCCCAAAACGCCGGATGAGGAAGCCTCCCTTTATGAAACCCTGTGCATCCTGCGCAAGCGTATCATTCAGGGCGCAGAATTTCCGCACGAGATCGGGTTCTTCTTCGGCTATCCCGCAGAGGACGTTTTCGCATTCATTCGCGAAAAAGGGCATAACTACAAGCTGGTTGGCGACTGGAAGGTTTACGGCGACGGCAAGGCCGCCCTGCATACATTCCGCAGCTATGCCAGATGCAGAAAAAGACTCTTGGAGCAAGCTTCCGCAGGTGCAGATATTGTGTCTCTTTTGACACCGGCACGCACCGGCGCAGCGATATAAAAAAACACAATTACATCTCAAAAATTACATCTTAGGAGGCAAAACATTATGAAAAAAGCAGTTATCTATTGGAGCGGCACAGGCAACACAGCAGCAATGGCAAGTGCAATCGCAGCAGGTATGGGCGAAGGCACAGAGCTGTACTCCGTAGATCAGTTCACAGGCGATATTGCAGAATATGACAAAATCGCTTTCGGCTGCCCCGCAATGGGTGACGAAGTTCTGGAAGAAGGCGAATTTGATCCCTTCTTCTCCTCTATCGAAGGCAAGCTGGGCGGCAAAAAGGTTGCTCTGTTTGGTTCTTACGGTTGGGGCGACGGACAGTGGATGCGCGACTGGGCAGAAAGAACAACAAAAACAGGCGCGAACCTGTATGACGATGGTCTGTTGGTAAACGGTTTCCCCGATGCTGATGCAAAAGTGCAGTGCACAGCATTCGGCGAAGGCTTCGGCGCATACTAATTCGTTAGATAGCATCTGACTCAGATGTTTCTATAAATCTTCGGCAGATGCCGAAGGTAAAAAACTCCTCAAATAAACTCTCTTAAATTTAAACTCTATTATCTCTCTAAAAACGAAAACGAGTCCGCATGGGCTCGTTTTTGTTATGCTTTTTTCGGGATGCTCTCCCCTGCTCATGCTCCCACCCTCTTAACTTCCCTGCTCTTCGCGCTTTGGGGCGGTGTACTGGATCGGTGGTGGTGTTCTTCCCTCTTGTTCCGCTGCGAAAGAGGTGTAATGTTTTGGATGATTGGGATGGGGATTTATTCAGCCTCCCTGCGGCTGTCAGAGAGACTTTTGGGTTTGGATGACTGCGAAAGTCGGGTTGCGCCGAGAACGCCTGTCAGAGAGGGAATTACAGCGCGGACAGGGCGTGCCTTCTCTGCAAAACGGACATATAAAATGCCCCTCACAGGAAATTCCTGCAAGGGGCGGAGAGAGGATTCGATATTTATTTTTCTGTATGACAGTCACAGCTGTGGTCAGAATCACCGGGGTGATGCTTCTGGCAACGTGTGGAATAGGGGCAACCTACGCATGCACCTTTCTTTTTCTCTTTTCTGATGTAGAACAATGCTGCACCAATAATAATTACCACTAATAAACCAACGATAATATCTATCATACTTATGACTCCTTCTTATGCGAACTTATGCGCTCTTTGCGCTATTGCTCATGTTATTGCCAAGCGCATATTCCTTTGCAATACTCTTGTTTGCTTTCACAATCAGATGTGCAATGAATGCAGCGATCAGGATAACCACAATCAGGCCGGGGATGAAGCCATTGCCCAGAGAGCCGGTTGTGATCAGTGTACCAATCTGGTATACGAAGAATGCGATTGTGAAGCCTGTTGCAAACTGCAGACCAATGCCGCCGAACAGCCACTTTTTGCTCTTGATTTCAGAGTTCATCGCACCCATTGCCGCGAAGCAGGGAGGTGTATACAGGTTGAACATCAGGTATGCCAGAGCAGCTACCTTTGTCAGACCCATAATGGTTGCAACCTGATTGCCGCCGCCTACCAGTGCCAATTCCTCTGTATCAATGAAGTTTGTTACACCATAGCAAACTGCCAGCGTACCAACTACGTTTTCCTTTGCGATAAAGCCTGTGATTGCTGCTGCTGCCAGCTGCCATGCGCCGAAGCCCAGAGGAATCAGCAGAACTGCAAAGGGAGAAGCGATAGAAGCCAGAATGGAGGTATGCTCCATGCCCTCTTCTACCAACTGCAGCTGCCATGTGAAGGACTGCATAATCTGTACGACTGTGTTACATACCAGAATTACAGTACCGGCTTTTACGATATAAGCCTTACCACGAGAGCACATGGAATAGAATGCTCTTTTCAGGCTGGGGATTTTGTATTCGGGCAGCTCCATAATGAAGAAGGATTTTCTTACCTTATGACCTGCGATTTTGTTAATCAGCAGTGCGCCGACAAAAATCAGAATAATACCTACGAAGTACATCAGGGTACCAACCCAGGATGCGTCTGCGAAGAATGCACCTGCGAACAGCGCGATTACGGGCAGCTTTGCACCACAAGGCATGAAGGATGTCAGCATTGCTGTTACTCTGCGTTCTCTTTCGTTTCTGATGGTACGCGCCGCCATAACACCGGGGATTGCACAGCCGGTACCGATAACGAAGGAAATGACGGATTTACCGGACAGACCAACCTTTTTGAAGATGGGGTCCAGAACCATGGATACACGCGCCATGTAGCCGCAGTCCTCCAAGAGAGCCATCAGGAAATACATTACCATTACCAGAGGCAGGAAGCCGACAACGGCACCAACACCGCCGACGATACCATCTGCTACCAGTGCCTGCATGAAGGGAGATGCGCCGGAAAGCTTATCTGCAACGAAGCCCTGGAAGGACTCAATCCAACCTGTCAGAATATCTGCCAGATAGGGCCCCAGCTGAGACTGGGAGATATTGAATACCAGGAACATAACCACAACGAAGATTAAGATGCCGCCGATGGGGTTTGTCAGAATGGCATCCAACTTATCCTGACTGTTTTTCTCTCTTGTCAGAATTTTTCTTGTTTCCACCTGCTTTACAACGCCGTTTACAAATTCAAAACGCTTTCTGTCGGATTCTGTAACTGCGTTCTTATCGGTCAGGTCTACATTGCCTTCCCAATAGGGTGCCTTCTGTTCTTTGCCCTTCTGCGCTACGGCTGCCTTTACAACCTCCAGAAGCCCCTTATCGGATGCGGTAACGGAAACTGTTTTGATAACGGGGCAGCCCAGCTTTTCGGACAGCAGCTTTTCATCAATCTTTGTTTCCTTCTTTTCGTTGATATCACTCTTGTTCAGTGCAACAACAACAGGAATACCCAATTCCAGCAGCTGTGTTGTAAAGAACAGAGAACGGCTCAGATTTGTTGCATCCACGATATTGATAATAACATCGGGATGTTCATTTTTAACATAGGTACTTGTGATGCTCTCCTCAGATGTGAAGGGAGACATGGAGTAAGCACCGGGCAAATCGACTGCAATCAGTTCCTCTGCGCCATCATAGAAATTCTTCTTGATGTGAAATTCTTTTTTGTCTACCGTAACACCTGCCCAGTTACCAACACGTTCATTTCTACCTGTGAGCGCATTGTACATGGTGGTCTTACCGCTGTTGGGATTCCCCGCCAATGCAATTCTCATTTTTCTGTTCCTCCTATGAGCTTTTGATCTTCTTTCTACTCCTTTAGTTTTCCCGCTTCGGTTAGCTGAATCTAACCAAAGCACAAAATATATGTGGTGAATAAATCCACCACTTATACTTCATTCTTTTTCTTACTTTTTCTTTCACTCTACCTCAATGGCCTCTGCCAGATGATTGTCGATATTATAGCGACCATCCTTGATGGATACCACACAGCCACCCTTTACACGCCTTACAACTGTAATAGGTTCGCCTGCATAGCAGCCCAAAGAAAAAAGAAATGCATCCATTTCTTCATCATCTGTCACAATCGCCTTGACGATATGTTCTGTGCCTTCTTGCACATGTGTCAGGTTCATTGGATCCTCTCCTTCTTTTGTTAGTTATAACTAATTTAATTAGAGTTTACCATGACTAATTTTCTCTGTCAACCCCTTCTTATTGAGAAAAAATGTTTATTTGTGAAAAATTGCAAATTTTTTCCGCCTGCTTTTCCGTAAAAAAAAGAAGTGCACAGAGGAAAGAAAAATACCCTTCTTTTCCTCTTGCACTTATCCCATAGAAATACGCTGAAAAGAAAATTTCGCCAAAAATTTTTCTATTTTTTCTTCTCACAGTGGCTACAGTCTCCACCGCAGCCGCCACAGCCCTGATTCCTTTTCAAATGCCGCACTGCCGCAAGGATGCCGACTGCAATTCCTGCAAGAATGAGGTAATCCAAAATTCCCATGCGCCTTCCTCCTCAGAACAACAGGCAAAGGCCCTGATATACCAAAAAGGCAGCTGCCCACGCAACCACGCACTGCAGCACCACGACACAGCCTGCCAACACACCACTGCCCAGCTCTCTCTTTACTGCCGCAATCGCCGCCATGCAGGGGGTATATAATAAGGTAAAAACAAGAAAGCTGATCGCAGAAAGCGGCGTAAACAATCCTGTCAATGCCGTTCCCAAGGTCTCCATGGAGGTTCCTGTCAGAACGCCCAAGGTGCTGACCACCGCCTCCTTTGCGGAAAAGCCTGTAATGAGTGCTGTGGGAATCCGCCAATCATCAAAGCCAAGTGGTGCAAAAATGGGTGCCAGCCAATGCCCCATCATGGCAAGCAGGCTATCTGCACTATCCGCCACCACATTCAGACGGCTGTCAAAGCTTTGCAGGAACCAGATTAACACGGTTGCCACAAAGATAATCGTAAACGCCCTTTGCAGGAAATCCTTCGCCTTATCCCACATGAGAAGGAACACGCTTTTTGCGGAAGGGAAACGATAATTCGGCAGCTCCATAACGAAGGGAACCGGATTCCCTCTGAAAACGGTTTTGCCAATCAGCAATGCCATCAGAATTCCGACAAGCATCCCTGCGGCATACAAGCCAATCATCACCAGTGCCGCACGCTGCGGGAAAAATGCCGCTGCAAAGACCGCATAAATGGGAATCTTTGCGGAGCAGCTCATAAACGGCGTAAGCAGAATCGTCATGCGTCTGTCTCTGTCCGAGGAAAGGGTACGCGTTGCCATAACGGCAGGAACGGTACAGCCAAAGCCAACCAGAAGCGGCACAATGCTTCTGCCGGAAAGACCGATTTTTCGCAGCAGCTTGTCCATCACAAAGGCAATCCGTGCCATATAGCCGGTATCCTCCAGAATAGAAAGGAAGAAAAACAGCACCACAATAATCGGCAGAAAGCTTAGCACACTGCCCACACCTGCAAACACACCATCAATCAGCAGGCTATGTACCACAGGGTTAATGCCGTAAGCCGTCAGCGCCTTATCCACCACTGCCGTTACCCAATCAATGCCTGCCGCCAGAAGGTCGCTCAAAAACGCCCCGAATACGTTAAAGGTCAGATAAAACACCAGAAACATCACAACAATAAAAATCGGAATCGCAAGGTATTTATTCGTCAGCACGCTGTCGATTTTTACACTCCGCAGATGCTCCTTGCTCTCCTGCGGCTTAATCACCGTTGCGGCACAGACCTTCTCGATGAAATCATACCGCATGTCTGCCAGAGCGGCATTCCTATCCATGCCATGCTCCTCCTCCATCTGGATGATGCTGTGCTCAATCAACTCCAATTCATTTTGGTCAAGGCTCAGCTTTTCGGCAATCGAGGGATCTCCCTCAATCAGCTTTGTTGCGGCAAAGCGGACAGAAATGCCTGCCTTTTCCGCATGATCCTCAATCTGATGGCAGACAGAATGGATACAACGATGCACAGGGCCAGAGGGGCAAAAATCATAAATCTGCGGATATTGCCTGTTCCTTGCAACATGGAGCGCCGTTTGCAGCAGCTCCTCAATCCCTTCATTTTTAATCGCACTGATGGGAACAACGGGAATCCCCAGCTCCTCACTCATGCGGCTGATATCCACTGTGCCGCCATTATTACGCATTTCATCCATCATATTCAGCGCCAAAACCATGGGGATGTTCATCTCAATCAGCTGCAGGGTCAGATAAAGATTTCTCTCGATATTGGTTGCATCTACGATATTGATAATGCCATCGGGCTTTTCATTCAGAATAAAATCTCTGGTAACGATTTCCTCACTGGTATAGGGACGGATGGAATAGATTCCCGGCAAATCCACCACCGAGCAATCCTTCTGCCCGCGGATTTCACCGATTTTCTGATCTACCGTTACCCCGGGGAAATTGCCGACATGCTGATTGGAGCCTGTCAGCTGGTTAAATAGGGTCGTTTTGCCGCAGTTCTGATTGCCTGCCAATGCAAAAATCATGCGGGTTCTCCCTCCTTCACTTCAATATTCTTCGCATCCTCAATACGGATGGTCAGAGTATATCCACGCAGACGCAGCTCGATGGGATCTCCCATCGGCGCTACCTTTGTAATTACAATTTTCGTTTTGGGAATCAGCCCCATATCCAACAGACGGCAGCGCAGCGCACCTGCTCCGCCTACCTTCGTAATAACAGCCGCTTTCCCGACAGGAAGCTCATTTAATGTCATAAAATTCCTCGATTCCATATCTAATGATAATTTTTCTCAATTTTCTAAGACTGAGTATATCATGGCTAACTTTTTCTGTCAATGAAGCAAAAGCACCGAGATCAACAGACCTCGGTGTTTTTTGCTGTTCGTAATTAAATTTTATGATAAAAGCTCCTCAAGGTTTCCTTCTTTATAGCCTGTGACCTCTTTCATCAGGCTTTGGAGACTTTTGTTCTCCTGCCGCAAAGCATCCATCCGTACATCTGCCGCAATTTCGCCATTTTTCAAAATCAATGCGCGGTCGATGAAATTTTCGATTTCATCAATCTCATGGGTGGTAATGAAAATGGTTTCCTCGCCTGTCAGGCTGCCTGCCAATGCCTGCATGAAATCCTGTCTGGTGAACATATCCTTCCCGATAAAGGGTTCATCCATAATAAGGATATGCGCCTTTTTCGCCATGCCTGCGGCAACCTCGGCTTTTGCCTTCTGCCCCTTGGACATCTTCTTGATTGGCTTTTCCTCTAAGCCGAAGAAATGCAGGAGCTTTTCATAATACGCCATATCAAAGGAGGGGTAGAAGTCCGCCAGAAAAGCACCATATTCCCTTGGGGTTAAATCCTTCAGATAGGTGCCGGCTTCGCTGATGAAGGCGATTTCTGCATTACATTCCCGAATTGGCTTGCCATTGAGCCAAACACCGCGTTCCGGCTCCTTCTCTCTGGGTCGGGGCGGCAAAAGCCCTGCCAGAACTTTCAGTAAGGTTGTCTTGCCGACACCATTCGCGCCCAGAACCCCGACAATCTCGCCCTTCTCTACGGAGAAGGAAATATCCTTCAGCACAAACTCTCCCCATTGCTCATAAGAAAACCAGATATGCTTTACTTCAATCATATTTCCGCCCCCTTTCTTAAAAATCCACCTCGAAGCTCTCCACCTCTTGACCTACTACCCAGCTTGTTTGCTTCGCAGTGCCGTCAACAGGCAAAAGCATTTTGAAGTATCTCTTTTTTACGCCAATACTGCTATATCTTATCCAGCTTTCTTCATCCCTTCTTTCGGTCAGCGGCTTTTCTCTCTGCCCGATATTGATTGCATAAAGCTCTCCATTATAATCCTCAACGAAATCTGTTTTCAGTTTGCCACGATAGAGCAGTTCATTTGTTTTTGCATCCGTCACTGTAATCTCATACCCATCCATCATATATCCGAAATAATCTGCCGCAATATGCTCCGGCTTCGTGCCATACAGCTTCAGCACCTTTCCATCCTGCACATCTACATATTCCGCACTGCCGTCTATCGCAATCTGTGCAATGGCTTTCTCCTGCACAACGAAGCATTTTGTGCCTTCTACCCGTTGATGAACCGTACCGTCCTCATCCTCTTGGAAGGTTTTGCTCAGATTCAGCCAAAGCACCAAGCCATCCGCACGCTGCAGCATATTGACAAAGTCAATATTATATTCCGATACCTTCTGCACGCCTGTTTCCAGACGGTCAAGCAGTTTGCCTTCGGTGTCATACAATTCCAGAATCAGTGCGTCCTGCTCCGTTCTTGCCAGAAGGAGCTGATTATCGCCTGCCTTTTCCAGTGAAAGAATGCGATTTTCGGCATTGACGGAAAAGGTCTGCAATGACTCTGCCTTGCCATACTGCTTTGTGGAATAGAGTGCATCCTCGCCGCTATAGGGAATATCTGCCATACCATCCTTCGGGATACGGAAAATCGAAACCTCGCCCTGCCCATCTGCACCCGTTTGAGGAATGGCATACCACGCATCATCCATCTTTACGGTACAAAGGATAACCTCATTCCTGCCGTCAAACCAAGAGGATTGATATGTTGTATCTCCCTCCTTTACCTTCGCAGCCTGATATTCCCCACCTTTTAATTGCAAGCCTGTAAAGAAACGGGTTTCTCCGCCGGTATAATTTTTGACTTTGCCGTAAACATCCAATGCATCGGCAGTCACGCCCTGTACGGTATCCCCATCGAAATATTCTCCGAGATATTCTCTGGCACTCTCCGATAAATCCTCCAGACCGGAAAGCCTGCGGACATTGGCATCCTTGGATGGTGCAAACTCTGTATCCGAAAAATACTCAGAACGCGCCAAACTTCTTTTTTTGAAATATCTGCTGATACCCTTGCTTCCGTCCCGCTCCTGTCGGATGATATAACGCATTTCATCATTTGTAGCGGCATAGTATTTTGTTTTCAGCTCGCCATTCTGCCAGATATAGTAAATCTGTCCGTTATCATCCCCTGCAAGCCCTTCAAAGGCAAAGGCATTGAGAGCGGTTCTGTCGCCTTCGATATCCTCAAGGGCGAATACGCCGTTATCCTTCGCCGCAAACATATAGCCCCAGAAAACCACAACCGCAAGAGCGGCGCAAAGAATGGCTTCCAATACACGATTTCGTTTTTTCATATTGCACCCCTCCTTATAAATCGGTTCGCTTGCCGAGCTTCTGCACGATGGAATCCTGCCACCAGATTGCCGCCACTAAGGCGATTATGCCGAGAATCAGCTGTCTGCCAATGGGTGGATTTGCATAAAATGGGTTGAGAGATTTGACGACATCATGCAGATACAGATAGCCGCCGCACAGAAGCATCGCACTACTGCCAAGCACAGCGGTCACTTTGTTTTCCGTACAAAAGCCTGCGAAGAAAATGCCTGTGAAGATTAAGGCAAAGCCGCCCAGCGCAGGCACAACCCTCCAGAAAGAGGAAGGAAAGACCATATCCAGAAAGGTGCTTCTGTGGAATGCGAGAAACAGCCCATTCGTCCGGGAAGCATCCAAGCCTGTGACGATATTATCACGCGTCAGAACGAAAATTTCCTTTGCCGCCTGCATTTTATAAAAGGACATCAGCGGAAAATACGCCGCCACCATAAGCACCAGCCACAAAAGATAATACAACGCGACTGCCGCCGCCGCGGAAAGCACGAAGGCAAGATAGACCTCATGCCGCTTCATGGGCAGAAGAAGCATGGTATAAATCCCCTTGCCGTTTGTGGAAAAGCCTTTGATCTGCACGAAAATCCCAATCAGAATCAAAACCAGACCAAGCGCGAACAAAATCGGCAACAGGCTATGGTCAATCACCATATCGTAAGAACGAAACACCTTGGGATAATAATCATAATCCTTCGCCGTTCCTGTCGGCACTGCGGCGGCGAACAAAAAGCACACCGCTAAAATCATGCTGACCAAGGTGACAACCTTCGTCCATTTCTGCCACAGCCAGCCATACAGATAATTACTCAGCTTCCATACATTTTTCATACCTCGTCCCCCCATTCTTCCTGCAACAGCTCCGTTACTGTCTGCAATGTCAGTCCGTTTTCCTTTGCCTGCGCGACAAAATCCGCCACCAAGCCTGCCGTCAGCTCGCGCCGCAGTCTTGCGAAAACAGCATCATCCCAATGAATGACGCTGACGGCATGGGGCGGTGTTTCTATAATTTTTTCCTCCTCCATGAGCCGGAACGCCTTCTGTACCGTATTGGGATTGATTTTTAAAATTGCCGCAAGCTCTCTGCGCGAGGGAAGGGATTCGCCCTTTTCCGCCGCTCCTGTGAAAATCTGCCGCTTTACGAAGGAAACAATCTGCACATAGACCGGTTCTGTGGTATTCAATTCCAGCTTTCTGAAATCAAGCACAGGTTTTCCTCCTTTCAACTGTATTACCTGAGTCATACACTTCTTAACTGTATTATAGCTATAATACACTTATTCGTCAATGGATTTCAGAAAATTGTAAGAATTTTGCACAGAAAAAAGGACTTGGAAATTCCAAGTCCCTTTGATTTATTCCTGTTCAAATATCACCGTAATACAGGAAATGTGCCAATCCTCTTCTGTATATGCCTGCCAGCCCATTTCCAGAAATTCCTTTGGATTTTTCCACAAATCCCCATGAAATTCCTCATAGCAATACACAGCATCCATCTGGTACAAAAGCGGTATCGGCTGTCCGTATACAACCGCGCCGCCATCTGTCCAGTAAATGCGCCGTTCCGAGGGCATGGTAGCAATGCTTCTTTCGACAGGTGCGAAATTGCCGCTTTCCGCCTTTTGGAACGCATCATCCGCTACTGCAACATTGTATCCATCTCGGATGTCATTCCCGACGGAAAGTGCGAAGCTTGCCTTGCTTTTCTCGTGCATCAACTCCTCGGGCGTGCCGATTGGCTCCCATGCTCCATCCTTTGTCAGGCTCCACGTTTGGAAGGTTGCCTGCTTGATTGGCTCTCTCCCCTGAAAATCGTAGAATTTTCCGTTCCAATTCAGAATATGCAGTACATTTTCCGTTTGCGTTTTGAGTTTTTTTGGCGTTAGCGTCATGGATGCTTCTCCTGCACAGCCTGTCAGCAGAAGCAGGCTCAGGCAAAGCAACAGTTTCCTTTTCATACGGGCAGCCCTCCTTTTTTTCAGCATACCAATAAAGGGAAGCACCGTCAATCTCATTTATAAAATTGTAAGAATTTTGCACAGAAAAAAGGACTTGGAAATTCCAAGTCCCTGTAATTTTTGTTTTTTATTCAACTGTAACGGATTTTGCCAGATTTCTGGGTTTATCCACATCACAGCCGCGTTCCACTGCGATATAATATGCGAACAGCTGCATGGGCAATACGTCATAGGATGCGGTAAAGAGATGATTTACCTTCGGCAGATAAACCACTTCATCGGCTACATCCTCGATGGCGGTGCAATCCTCTGCGGCAATTGCCAGCACCTTTGCGCCTCTCGCCTTGACTTCCTTCACGTTGCTGACGGTTTTCTCCAGCAGGCTTTCCTGTGTTGCGATGGCAACCACCAGTGTACCATCCTCAATCAGAGAAATGGTGCCATGCTTGAGTTCCCCTGCGGCATAGGCTTCGCTATGGATATAGGAAATTTCCTTCAGCTTCAGAGAGGATTCCATTGCGACTGCATAGTCCAGACCACGTCCGATGATGAAGGCATTTTCGCATTTTGCATATTTCTTTGCGATTTCCGCCATTCTTGCATCTACCTTCAGCACCTCTGCTGTTTTTTCGGGCAAATCATGCAGCTCCTTCACTGCCGCGGTATAGGCTACTTCTGTCATTGTGCCGCGCACCTTTGCGAAATACAGCGCAATCAGATACAGCACAGACATCTGTGTGGTATAGCCCTTTGTGGTTGCAACGGCGATTTCGGGGCCTGCCCAGGTATAAATCACATCATCGCTTTCTCTGGCAATGGAGCTGCCTACCACATTGACAATCGCAAGCACCTTTACGCCCTGCTTCTTTGCTTCGCGCAGTGCCGCAAGGGTATCTGCGGTTTCGCCGCTCTGGCTGATGATGATGCAGAGGTCATTTTTCGCAAGGATAGGGTTTCTGTATCTGAATTCGGATGCGATATCCACCTCAACGGGGATACGGCAGGTTTCTTCAATGACATATCTGCCGACAACCCCTGCGTGCATGGCACTGCCGCAGGCAACAATATGAATTCGTCCGCAGTTTTTGATTTCTTCCTCTGTCAGAGAAACATCCTCCAGATGGATGCCGCTTTCGGTCACTCTGGGCTGAATGGTCTTTTTCAGCGCTTCGGGCTGCTCCATGATTTCCTTCATCATGAAATAATCATAGCCGCCCTTTTCTGCTGCCGCGATATCCCATGTGACATGATAAACCTCTTTCTTAATTTCCTTGCCGTCTATATCATACAGCTTTACGCCGTCATTTTTCAGCACGGCAATTTCATTTGTTTCCAATAAATAATAATCTCTGGTGTATTCCAGCAGGGCGGGAATATCGGATGCGATATAGTTTTCGCCTTTGCCCAGACCAATCAGCAGAGGGCAGTCCTTTCTGACTGCAACCAATGTATCGGGATGATCCGTACACATAATGCCCAGAGCGTATGCGCCGCGGATTTTTTCCAGCAGCTTTCTTGTAGTGGAGACCATATCCCCATCATATAAATCCTCAAAAAGCTGTGCCACCACTTCCGTATCCGTTTCGGATTTGAAGGTATAGCCCTTTTCGATGAGCATATTTTTCAGCTCCAGATAATTTTCAATGATACCATTGTGTACCACGGAAATTTTGCCGTTCTGGCTATTATGGGGATGGCTGTTTATTTCATTGGGCACGCCATGGGTTGCCCAACGGGTATGCCCGATGCCGATATGAGAGGATTTTTTATCATCCTTCTCCACCTTTTCTCTGAGACCTGCCAGCTTCCCCTTTACCTTGATGGTATGAATCCCATCATGATAAACGGAAATACCGGCAGAGTCATACCCACGATATTCCAATTTGGACAGACCGTTCAGCAATACGGGAACAGCCTGATTTTCACCAATATATCCTACGATTCCGCACATAAATTTCAACCTCCAACATTTTATTCGTTCGTTGCCTTTCTTTTGTCGGGAGCGTTGACCGCTCTGTTTTGTAAAAAGGCCTGCGACCCTGAACGAAAGGGCGAGGAGCATCCGCCGAATTTTCGATATGGAAAGCAAAAAAATACTTAAAATGCTCTCTGCACTCCTGCCTCGTCAGCCGCCCAATCTGCGGCTCTGGCGCTTAAAAACTCTTTTAACCTTCCTTTCCTTTTATACTGACCGATTGGCAGCCCTTGCCGAATTATGTGGTATACATAGTTCGACATGATATTATAGCATTTTTTCCTTCTGTGGTAAAGCCCTTTTCTTATCTTATGCGGCGTTCGCCCGTCCCTGTGTACGAAAAAAGACAGAATCTTTATAAATTTGAAAGACTTTTGTTATGGAAATTTTAAAAAAATACGTTATACTATAAATACAAAGAATTCCGAAAAAAGGATATTGCCGAAAAGGAGGAATATAAAAATGAAAAAATTACTGGCACTTTTCCTTGCCTGTACGATGGTGCTTGGCTTAGCATCCTGCAAGGAGCAGGATGAGGAAGAAAAAAACACCCTTACCGCAGAGGAAACGGTAGCGACCATGCAGGACCCCATTGACGCACTGGCACGGTGCATGGTGGAAAATAATTTGGAATACAACCCCGAAGATCCCAATTTCTTCTGGACCGCACTGTATTATTTTGCAGGCGGCTATGGTCTGAAGCATGAGGGTGTAGAGGAATTAACGGATACATATCAGCTAAAGGTTCCTTCTACTGTAATGGAGGAATATGCGATTGCGCTGTTCAGCGACTACAAGGGACTGCCGGAGCTGCCCGAAATCATGCAGGGCAATGTTTCCTACGATGAGAATGCAGATGCATATCTGCTTTCCGAAGGGGATATCGGCCTTTCCGAAACAAAGCTTGGTGATATCAAGGAAACCAAGGACGGCTATACGCTGGTTGCAGAGCTGACCGGCACGGATGAAGAGGAGGAATTGATTGCATCCTTTGATGTTACACTGATTCGCAACACCTTTGCGGATGAAATCGAAAATCCCCTGTATCTGTGCAGCGTTTCTTCCATGAAGATGACACAGAAAGAGGGTGCGGATGTTTCCGAAGGCGGCACAGCAACACTGATTCCCGACGAAACCATCACGGCAACCTTCAACGGACTTTCCGATGCACATACTGCGGAAATGACGCTTTCCGAAGGCGATATTCGTGCATTTCAGTTTGATGCGGAATCTGCCGCAGGCAAAATCATCAGCGGTCTGAATGAAGGCGACGTTGTAACCTTCGGCTATATCGTGGATAAGCGCAACGGCTCTTATGTGATTGTAAGCGCGGAATAAGGAATTTACGTCGAAAGCGGAGCTTTCGACCCGAAAAACAGAAAATACCACATTCACAAACGCGAATGTGGTATTTTTTTATTTCATCCAGCCATATTTTTCTGCAATTTTTTCTGCGACAAAAATGCCATCCACTGCCGCGGAGACAATGCCGCCTGCATAGCCTGCGCCCTCACCGGCAGGGTAAATGCCCTGCTTGCAAAGGCTCATGCCTGTTTTATCGCGCAGAATACGAATCGGGGAGGAGCTGCGGCTTTCCACCGCCGTCAGAACCGCATCCGCGCGGTCAAAGCCCTTGAGCTTTCTGCCCATGGCAGGCAGAGCTTCCCGCAGGGCTTCTGTCATGAAGGCAGGAAAAATCTCATCCAGACTGCTTTCCCTTACGGCAGGACGATAGGTTGCTGTGACCTCTGCGGCTTCGACTTTTCCTTTGCCCAGAAAGCTGCCGACCGTCTGCACAGGTGCGGTATAGCTGCCGCCGCCTGCCAGAAATGCCTTTTCCTCCAATTCCCGTTGGAAAAGCATCCCTGCCAAAGGGTGATCACTCCCGAAATCCTCAGGGAAAATCTGCACCAGTAAGGCAGAATTTGCATTCCTCCCATCTCTGGCATGCTCACTCATGCCATTGACGGCAAGCCTGCCTTCCTCGGACGCCGCCGCCACCACATAGCCGCCGGGACACATACAGAAGGTATAGACACCGCGGTTTTTCTGCGTAGTATAGGTCAGGCGATAATCCGCCGCAGGCAGAAGTGCTGCTGCATCACCATACTGCACGGCATCAATCATAGCCTGGGGATGCTCAATCCGCACGCCCATGGCAAATGGCTTCTGCTCCAGTGCAAATTTTTCTTCATATAATAAGGTAAACGTATCCCTTGCGCTATGCCCCAAGGCAAGCACAACGTCCTCTGCTTCGATTTTCTCTCCATTTTGCAGGAAAACCGCCTGCACGCGGTCATTCTCCCACTGAAAGCCTGTCACTTTGGCGAAGAAGCGCACCTCGCCGCCCAGAGAAATGATTTTTTCCCGAAGCTGCTTTACCACGCCGCGCAGCAAATCCGTCCCGATATGCGGCTTGGCATCATAAAGGATTTCCTCGGGCGCGCCTGCGTCCACCATTTCCTCCAGAACCTTGCGGCAACGGGGGTCTTTGATGCGCGTGGTCAGCTTGCCATCGGAAAAGGTGCCTGCGCCGCCCTCGCCAAACTGCACGTTGCTGTCCACATCCAGCTTGCCTGTTTGCCAAAAGGTATCGACCGCCTGCTTGCGGCTGTCCACATCACCGCCACGCTCCAGTACAATAGGCTTTAAGCCCATTTCCGCCAGAAGCAAGGCAGCAAACATGCCCGCAGGCCCAAAGCCAACCACAACGGGACGCTTTGACGGGCGATTTTCCCCCTTCGGCAGATGATACGCCAAATCGGGTGTTTTGGAAATGTGTTTATCCTTATTTTTTTCCAGAATTTTATTCTCGTTCTTCACTTCTGCATCTACCACATAAGCATAATGGATATTATCCTTTTTTCTGGCATCCAGAGAACGCTTGAAAATACGGTATGCCTTGATTTCCTCCACAGGCACGCGCAGCGCCTTTGCCAGCTTCTTTTCCAAAGCCCTTTGATTGCCTGTCACAGGCAGTTTCAATTCAGATACACGAATCATGCTTCGCTGCCGCCTTTCCAATCCTCATAAAATACCTCGCGCAAAAAAAGTCCGCGGCTGGGTGCCGTAAAGCCTGCCTGTTCTCGGCTTTTTGCCAGTAAAATCTGCTCTGTTTCATCTGCGTTTTTCTTTCCCTCGCCAACCTCGATGAGCGTTCCCACAAGGATGCGCACCATCTGGTAGAGAAAGCCGTTGCCGTAAAAATGCAGGGTCAGCTTATTCTCTGTTTCCTCGAACACGATATCATAAATCGTGCGGACGGTTGATTTTTTCATTCTTTTATTGGCACAGAAGCTTTTGAAATCATGCGTGCCAATGAAGGCTGCCGCCGCCTGCCGCATTGCCTGAACATCAAGCGTTTCCGTACAACGGAAGGTATATTTTCGCTCAAACACAGGCGAATGCTTGCCAATCCAGATGGAATAGGAATAATGCTTCGCCTTTGCGCTGAGTCTGCTGTGGAAACGAGGAGGCATTTCCGCGACGGAAACCGCCGCGATATCCTCGGGCAGCTTCGCATTGAAGGCATCCAAAAGCTGTTCGGCTGTGCCGTTCCAGTTAATGCGGAAATTCATGACCTGCCCTGTGGCGTGCGTGCCTGCGTCCGTTCTGCCGGAGCCGAAAACCTCTGTTTCCACGCCGCTGATTTCCTGTAGGATGCGTTCCAGCTTTTCCTGTATGGTGTTTTCCGTATTGCCCTGCTTCTGCCAGCCGTTATAGCGCGTACCATCATACGCCAGAACCATTTTATAATTCTTCATAGCTGTCCCTTACTGCTGCAGCACATGCAGAACACTGGGAACAAACTGTTTCTTTCTGGAAACCAGACCGGGCACGTGTACCCAGTTCTCCTCAGGCTCGCCAAATGCGGTTTCCACCAGTTCCTTCGCGCCCTCGCCTGCGAATACCAGATCGGAGGATTCTGTCAGGATATTTGTCAGCAGGAAGAACAGCATTTCACCTTCCTTGACTGCGCCTTCCATATAAGCCGCAATTTTAGGACGCAGCTGCTCCAGCTCTGTCTTATCCATGGAAGAAATCTGCCCTGCGCCAAAGTTTTTATCGTTGCCGCTGAATTTTTTGAAGTCCTGATAGAAAATTTCTTCGGGTGTTTTATCTGCAAGGCTGCTGCCGGCGCGGAACATTTTTTCTGCATGCTCCTGAATTTCAATACCTGCGATTTTCGCCAGCTCCTCTGCCGCCTTTTTATCCTTCGGGGTGCAGGTAGGGGAACGGAACATCAGCGTATCGGAAATGATTGCGGAGCAAAGCAGCCCTGCGATTTTCTTATCCACTTCCACGTTATTTTCCTGATACAGGTCATAAATAATCGTACCTGTGCAGCCTACAGGCTGATTGCGGAAAAATACGGGCAACGCCGTTTCCATACTACCCAGTCTGTGATGGTCGATAATTTCCAAAATTTCTGCCTCATCAATGCCATCAACCGCCTGCCCCTTCTCATTATGGTCAACCAGTATTATTTTCTTATTATCCATATTCAGCAGGGAGCGTCTGGAAAGCATACCGCAATACTTCCCATCTCTATCCAGAACAGGGAAATCTCTGTGGCGGATTTTTGCCAATGTATCACGGATGTCGCTGATGAAATCCTCTCTGCTGAAGGTAATCAGATGATCCTTTTTCATAAAATAACGCACGGGTGCAGACTGAGAAATCAGTCTTGCTACCATCAGGGTATCATGCGGTGTGCTGATGATTTTGCAGTTATTTTCCTTTGCCAGCTTCTGAATTGTCTTAGAAATAGGTGCGCCAGTACAAACCACGATGCAGCCTGCGTTCATCTCGATACCGCAAAGCTGATTTTCAAAACGGTTCCCGGTCAGAAGCATATCGCCATCTTCTACATAGTTTTCCAGCAGATCAGGATTTGCCGCACCAATCAGAATTTTCCCCTTTGTAATTTCTTCCTCGGAATCGCCGACAATCATTGTACCATCAATCGCATCCAGAACATTCGTATATTTTGTGTGGGATATTGCCAGAATCCGTGTTTCGTAGATGTCCATATTCGCCGTTGCGATATCCTTAACGGAAATAATGCCCTCCAGCACACCATCGTTTACAATGGGCATGGTGGATTCACGCAGGTCTCTCATTTTATTCCACGCATTTTTCAGGGAAATACCCTCATTCAAGGAGGGAGTGGGCTTAATCTCCACATCCTTCACCTGTGTGCCGACATGACCGATAAATTCAGGCGTTTCCACATCGAAAAAATCCAGCACGTACTTTGTTTCGTTGTTAACCTCGCCTGCTCTTTTCGGTACAAATACACCATCATCCGTTTTATTTTTCAACGCTGCATAGGCAATCGCAGAGCAGATGGAATCTGTATCCGGATTTTTATGCCCAATGACAAATACCTTCTTTTCCTTTAACATTCTTATTCCTCCCTAAAAATTTCTACTCTTCATATTGGAATTTCCAATATTTAACCAAGTTTAGTATATCCTATAAAACAGCAGAAGGAAAGCAAAAACCTGATTTTCGTGAACTTGCCTACTTCGCCAGTCTTTTTGTATACAGAATACGGTAATTATAAACATTCTGTCGTTCTTTTGTTATTCTCTTACATAAAAAATGTCCTGATTGGAAAATCAGGACTCAAGAGGTGCCACCCGGATTTGAACCGGGGGTAGAGGTGTTGCAGACCTTTGCCTTACCACTTGGCTATGGCACCATATTCAACTGTTGTTTATAAGTATACTCTCCTTTTTGGGTTTCGTCAATCCTTTTTTCTTTTCCCAACAATCTGCTTTTGTGCAAAAGAAAAAGCCTCGGTTGAAAGCCGAGGCTTGCGAGGCGCCACCCGGATTTGAACCGGGGATAGAGGTGTTGCAGACCTTTGCCTTACCACTTGGCTATGGCGCCAGATGATCCGTGCGGGATTCGAACCCGCGTTACCGCCGTGAAAGGGCGGTGTCTTAACCCCTTGACCAACGGACCATAGAAA